>CAZUHD010000114.1:0-6027 GCA_964620415.1 uncultured Clostridium sp. | reverse complement strand
TCTAAAAATGAATTTCTTATTCCCATATCTGTAAAATAATATTTTTGAGGTGTATCTATAAATTTCTTACCTCTAGCATCAAATCTTCTTGCTTTTTCTATCATAAATGCATCTTGTAAATATCCCAAATAATTGTATATAGTTTTATCTGTCATAGATGAATTTTTATCTCTTTTTTTGAAACTATTTTGTAGCTTTAAAGGATTTGTAAGTGAGCCTATATCAGATGCTATTATTTGCATTAGCATTTCTAATTTTTCTTTATTTTGAATTCTATTTCTTTCTACAATGTCATTAATATATACATTATCTTTCTGTGCATTTAAGTAATTTATTTTCATATTATCTGTTTTTGCAAGAACAGTAAGTGGTAATCCACCAAAAGTATAATAATCATTTAAAGCTTTTTCTTCAGACCCATCATATATTGAATAATATTCACTAAATGATAAAGGGTATATTTTAACTACATCTCCTCTACCTCTAAATTCTGTAATAATATCTGATGATAAAAATTTAGAATTACTACCTGTTACATATACATCTATATTTGTAATATGTAAAAAGCCATTTAATACAGCTTCAAAGTCTTTAACTTCTTGGATTTCATCTAAAATTAGGTAATATTTTTTTTCATCAACAATTAAACCTCTAATATATTTATCAAGTTCAAATGGATCTTTATATTTAGAGTTCGCTATTTCCTCTAAGCTTAGTTTTATAATGTGATCTTTATCTACACCAATGCTAAGGAGATAGTTTTTAAAAAGTGGATCTAATAGGTAAGACTTTCCACATCTTCTTAGTCTTTCACATATTGAATTACTTTGAAATAGTTTGTTACAAATGCCATAAAATCAATACTTTTAAAGATTAGTTTGTTTCAGTTTTGTTCACTTTGTCTAAACTTTAGTGGGAAAAAAGTGGGAAATTCTATTTTTGTCTATTTCTTGTCCATATTCTGGTAACAATCAATATAAGCCAATCTGTATATTTCATAAATAATTTTTTTATTAATCATAATTAGCAATTTATATCTTAATGGTTGTTTTTTCATTAGTAAGTGTATTAATTCTTTCTCTTTCATTATTACCAACCCTCCTTATTTATTCGGAAAATATTTTCTTGCTAATTACATTATACCATATTATGTTAATTATTTTAACTCCTCTAGGCTTTATATAAAGTATGTTTTCATTTTATCTCATTTTCTAAATCTTCTATAATAGACAATTCTTTATCTAAGTTTGCTTTTATAACATTTTCTTTTAATTCCTTCAATGTTTTTTTACAACCGATATAATTGCCATTTTCTAATTTTTCTAAAGCCTCATCTATAAGTGTTAGAACTTGCATAAATGTTAGCCTCCATTCATTTTTTTATTACTATTTTATCACAATTATTATAACTCTACAACATATATACTCTACTTTATATAAACTCTAGTATAGTTAAAATAAATTTTACTTCATTTTATAATATATATATATAGTTGCAATTATAGAAAGGAGGCTAATATGATACACCTAAAAATTGAAGAATTTTTAAAAAATAATGGAAAATCACTCTATTGGTTAACTGTAAAAACTGGAAGGAGTTATCAATCCTTAAAAAATCTAACCAAAAAAAATCTTTACAGTATCCACTTTGACACCCTTGAAATATTGTGCAAGGCATTTGATTGTGTCCCTCGGAGAATTGTTAGAAATAATAGATGAAAAGGAGAGTGATAAACATGAGCAGCAAAATATTAAAACAGTATAAAAAATTGAAAGAAAAAGATGCGTCTTCAATATATATTTTTAGAATTGGAATTTTTTATAATATATTTAATGAAGATGCGAAAATACTAAATGAGAAATTAGGTTTGAAACTCACATCTTTAAGTTCTGAAATCATAAAATGTGGATTTCCAATCTCATCTTTAGACAAATATACCAAAAAATTAAATAATTTGCAACTAAAATATACTATAATAGATAATTTGCCAGAAAACACTAATATTGTTGATTATTCAAACAATATTGAGATAAAAAAGATACTAAAAAATATTATTGAAATTGATATGAGCAACACCACTTTTCAACAATCTTTCAATATTTTGTTAGATATTCAAAAAAAACTAAAAGAAATTCAGTAGGGGAGAATTTTTTTCTCCTCTACTTTATATCTTTATTATTTTCTTTTTCCAGAAGCAAATTCATTCACATATTTTTGTACTTCAGAATAGTTATAACCCATTGATTCTACTTTTTTCTTTCTTGCATCACCTGTTCCATATTTCCCTTGAAACCATATTTCTCTTGCTATATCTAAAGCAGTTTTTCCTAGATTACTTGGTTTAGCAGCTGAACCATTTTTTCCTACTCCTTTATTAACTAGATTTTGTATAACTTCATAATCGTAACCTGCAGCTTGAAGTTTGTTTTTTCTTTCTGTTCCAGATCCCCATTTACCTGCCCATACTTCTGCTGCAATTTCCTCATTTGATTTTTTAGATGCTTGAGTATTAGAACTTGATACTCCTAATACAATTACACTTTCATTAACCCATCCTAAATTTCCGTTATCTAATAGATATGGATTTAAAGCTCCATTAATTATTTTAGTAATAGTTCCTGTTGTTTTAGCAGGATTTAATTTTTTTGTTGAATTGCTTGCAGTATATACACCATTTATAGTTACTACATCCCCCACTTTTCTACTTCCACTATTTGATAGAGTAGGTTCTGGTGATGGCGCTTTACTTCCATCTAATATTGCATTTACTGTACTAACTAACTCTGGAAATCTTCCACCTAAATATGGACCAGGACAGTTTGTGTTAGCAAACATTTCATGCTTTGTTAATGAACCATTTGGAGTTCCATCATAGGATAATCTAAAACCATATCTTTGGCAAACATCAACTGCAAGATTTACCAGAGAGTTCCATGCAGCATTTGATATTTTCCATTGTCCACCATTTTCACAATTAGAAACTTCAACAGTTATGGCTTGTCTATCATTAGATCTTGAACTTGATGTATAGGCTCTATCCTCTTCGTAAACGTTACATACAATATCTCCATCGTTTCCTATGCAATAGTTAGCACTTGCTTTCCTTCCAGACTTTTGAAAAACATTTACCGCACATTGTTTACCAGTAAGAATACCAGCCATGTGATGTGGGGTAAATTTACAAATTTTTTGACCTGCTCTACCATGTTCATAATTTCCCTCAGCAGCAATATATATGCCACTTGCTAATTTTGAAACTGTACTCATTATTCTTCTCCCTCCTCTTTGCCATTAGTTAATTCTTCTTTCATTTCTGGAGTTAATTCAATTTCTCCATCAAGAACTTCATTTTCTCCCATGCTTCATCATCCTTTCTAAATAAAAATAAATACTAGAAAATTTTTTGATTTTCCTCCAGTATTTTTTAAGAACCTTGTTTTTTGCTATAATTCATACTTGATATTCCTAGTATTACTCCTAAGAATGTGTCTATTGCTGTTATTGTTCCTACAACCTCTTCCCCATAAGGAAATCCCCATATTCCAGCTAATGCAAAGTATAATGTTCCTAATGCAGGTAATAGTAGCTGTGCTACCCATTTTAGTACATCGTATACTTTATTACTCATAGCTTTTCCTCCTTTCTAATTTAATAATTTATATTGCTCTTTAATATATGCCATTTCACTATCTACAAATCCATTTTTGATTTTTAATTTTTTTACAATCTTTTCGTATTTATCATATATTTCAAAAATGGCTTCAAATTCTTGTCGTGTCTTGTGTATACCATTTCTTAAATCTCCTGCAAAATTGCATATCATATACCTCATTTGTGTTCTTTGATTATCCATAAAATCTTTTAACATAAAATGTAATATTGCAGTTATTGCTCCTATAACTATTGTTGCATCACCAATTAAAACAGCCCAATTACTTAAATCGTGCATTTATTTTTCCTCCTTTTGTATAAAAATAATAAGAGCCTCATTGAAGCTCTTCTAGTTTCTTTTTTACTTTTGCTTTCCATAACTTAGGAACATCATCGATCGTCATTGTTTTTAAGTCTTTGATCTGAATTATATAAAAATTAATCATTTCCAATTACCTCCCCAATATCGATTATTGCTTGTTCTAAAGCAGAAATTCTTTCAACAACAGAAATATCTATAATTTGTTTAGCATATTGTTCTTTAGCAAAATTTAACCATAATAGAAATTCATTATCATCAGACAAATCATCTTCTAATGTATCTCTATAGTTATTTTTTACAATTCTATACATATCGTAAGTATAGTATTTCTTAGTTTCTCCGTTTTCATCTTGCTTAGATTGCTCTGCAATATTCTCATTTAAGATAATATCACATTTTCCATTTAAAATATTTTCAATAATATATTTATTTGGTTTTATGTCTGCTTCACAATTTAAGTTTACTTCTACCATTTCTAATCACCCCTTTACATTTTTTTAAAGTTATTTTATAAGGTTTTATATATTTATTTCTATAATTAAAACTGTTACAATGCGTTAACCACCCATGATATGAAATCATAGAATAAGCATCAGTCAACCTTATATAACCTCTTTTTGCAATTTTTTTAACTCTTCTCTTGATACGAAGGAAGTTATTTCTTCTCAAAGTAGTATATCCTCTATAAAAACGATAACCGCAAAAAATCAAGTGGTCTTGAATCGACTTTAAATAGCTGCCAATTTTCCTTTAGTTTCAATCCTTCTGTCTTTAAAAAATCATCTATTGCATTTTTAATTTTATGTAGTTCTTTTTTATTTCTGTGGAAAAGTACCATGTCGTCCATATATCTCAAATAATATTTCACTTTCATCTTTTCTTTAATAAAATGGTCTAAATCTTGTAAATAATAATTTGCAAACCATTGCGAAGTGAAATTTCCGATAGGTAATCCACTCTCTTTATTGCTATCAATTATAGTATCAATTAAATTAATCACATCATAGTCTTTTATTATTCTTCTAAATTTTTTCTTCATTATTTCTTTATCTATTGATGGATAAAATTTTTTAACATCTAATTTCAGACAATATTTTGAGTTCTTTCTATCATCTTTCAAAATTCTTTTAATATATGTTGAGCCATAATGTATTCCTCTATTAGGTACACTAGCACAACAGTATTCATACATTCCCTTTTGCAAGAGAGGTTGTAACTGTAGCATTAGTGACCAGTGAATACATTGATCTGGAAAAAATGCTGGCTTGAAAATAATTCTTTCTTTTTTATTTGCTCCATCATGAATTACCATCTTTTTATATGGAGATAGCTTTATCTCTTTTGAAGTCAACATATTAAAAAGAATATCAACATACTTGTCAATATTCTCTAATATTTTTGCTACATTACTTCTATTCTTTTTCCCTTTTGCTGCCTCAATAATTGCTTTTTTGATGTTATCTTTGCAACAAATATCACTATAAAAATTGCCTTTTCTTTTCATAACACACCTCTGGTAATATAATAATTTCTTATTTTTGTCTATCAGACTTTCAAACCATAATGGGCTTACTAATCCAATCCAGTTGCGACTCTATTTTGAGCAAGGGCTCTGGAAGATGATGTGTAATGTATATAATTATTTCAAAAATAAGTACACGAGCACCGATATTCCAATTCGCACTCGAAGAGGTATTGTCGAAGTTCCAATACCACAAGCCATCGTTAGCCCCATTGTTGAAATTACCACCAACATGAGCAACCCTCCAAAGTAAGAAGTGAAAGCTCGGTAAAGCACACATCAAATCCCTATATTTTCAATTGTGTTTGAAATGATAATATCATATTTTTTATTTTAATTTAACTATATTAGCCTTTATATAAAGTCAGCATAATAATTTTTATAGAGTAGAGTAATACTAAAATTATAAAATTATTTATAATTTTTAAATTTTTATTAAACATTTTGGGAGGCTGACCGCCCCCAAACCCCTGTCTTACTGGTCATCAATAAGAACACGACAACCGACGCTCCAATGCGCAACCGACGAGG
>CAZUHD010000113.1:0-6040 GCA_964620415.1 uncultured Clostridium sp. | reverse complement strand
TGCAACTACATTTCCAACTGTCCATTGCATAGCACCAGCACTTATAGTATATTCTTTATCGTCTAAATTAATTATAAGCTGTCTTTTTCTTACATTCATTTCCGCACAATAATATGCAAGTACAGCTGTAGAAGGCATTACGCTTAAATCCCTCTTATATTCAATAACTCTCATCCCTTCTTTTTGATCAATAGTGCAAATGTCGTCATTGTTTAATAAATTTTTTATTGCATACATATTAAAACTTCCTTTCTTTTTATTTTTTAATCTCAATTATAATAGAATAATACCAATATATATTTTTTTTGTCAACTATTATTTTTCTAAATTTATGCTATTATAGTCAAAAACTAAAGTATAAAAAATTCCTAAAAGGTGTAACAAAATTGTTTATGAAAAGAATAATTTAGAAAAAATTATAGAAAAAGAAACAGGATTAATAATGTTTCAAACTTGGGTAGATAGCGTAGAAACATATAAAATAGTATAAATACAGTAACAGACGAAGATGTAGAAAAAAGAACTAATTTAATATAAAAAGATCCAACAATAGAGTAATAGAATAAAAGATAGTATATATAAAACACTAGAGAATTTTAAATATAATTTTCTCTAGTGTTTTATAAAATGTAGTTTTTTATATATCGTCTACTATTTCAAAATCGATTTGTCTTAATGCTTTATTTGCATCTTTTACTCTTATCTGTACAATATCTCCTATTTTATATGTTTTTTTTGTATTCTCACCAATTAATATTTTTTTATCTTCATCATATATAAAATATTCATCACCTAAATCTCTAAATCCTACTAATCCTTCAACTGTATTTTCAAGTTCAACAAACATTCCAAAAGATGTAATACTTGATACTATTCCTTTATATTCTTCTCCAATATGTTTTTCCATATATTCTGCCTTCTTTATTTTTTCCGCTTCCCTTTCAGTTTTAGTTGCAATCTTTTCTCTTTCAGATGAATTAATAGCCGCTTCATTTGCAAGTGTTTTATAATATTCCTTAAACTCATCATTTACAGAATAATTATTTTCCAAATATGCAGAAATAATCCTATGAATAAATAAATCAGGGTATCTTCTAATTGGTGATGTAAAATGACAATAAAATTTACTACCAATTCCAAAATGTCCTATATTTTCATCACTATATCTTGCAAGCTTTAATGTTCTAAGTAAAAGATTAGAAACAACTCTTTCTTCTTCTCTTCCTTTTACTTCTTCTAAAACACTAGCAAAAGCTTTTGGATGAATTTTATCTTTACTAGCTTTTATTTTTAAATTCATATTATATAGAAATTTATTTGCTTCTTTTATTTTGTCTATATCAGGTTCTTCATGAATTCTGTATATAAACGGTGCTTCAAGCCAGTAAAATTTCTCTGCAATAGTTTCATTTGCAGTTAGCATAAACTGTTCTATTATTTCATTAGAAAAATAAGTTTCGTATTTGTGAACGTCAATTGCAAACCCTGATTCATCAAGCTCTATTTTGCTTTCTGGTAAATCTAAATTTAAATAACCTTTTTCAATACGTCTATTTTTTAATATATTAGCAAGTTCGTTCATTAACTCAAATTGTGGAATATATTTTTCATATCTTTTTAATACATCTTTGTCTGATTTATCTAAAATCTTTTGTACATCCAAATAATTCATCCTTTCAGTTACTCTTATTACAGCTTTATATACTTTCGAATCAATTACTTCTCCTGCTTTATTTATTTTCATAGAACAACTTAAAGTAAATCTATCTTCTCCTGCATTTAAACTACAAATCCCATTAGATAATTCTCTTGGAAGCATAGGAATTACACGACCAAGCATATATATACTTGTTCCTCTTAAATAAGCTTCTTTATCTAAAAGCGAATCTTGTAAAACATAATTACTAACATCTGCAATATGAACATGTAACCAAAAGTTTCCATCTTCTAACTTTTCAACTCTTACAGCATCATCTAAATCTTTCGCATCTTCTCCATCAATTGTAAATATTTCTTCATTTCTTAAATCTACTCTTCCTTTAATTTCCTTTTCATTAATCTTATCACCTTTAGTTTTAGCTTCCTCAATAACACTATCTGGAAATGTAGAAGGTAAATTATATTCTTTAATTAAAGACAGCATATCTACTCCCGCTTCATTTGGGCTTCCTAGTACCTCTATAATCTTCCCTTCAGCAGATCTGTTTTTTTCTGGAAATTTTGTAATTTCTACTAATACTTTATGGTTATTTCTTGCCCTTCCAAAGTTTTGTTTTGATATAAAAATATCAGTTCCAAAAGTTTCATCATCTGGAACAACAAATCCAAAATTTTTACTATACTGAAATGTTCCAACTAAAGTATTTTTTGAATGTTCTATTACTTTTATAATCTTACCTTCTCTACTTTTTCCCCTTGAACTTTCATCAAAAATTTTAATTAAAACTTTATCTCCATTTAAAGCAAGTCCTGTATGCTCTCTTGAAATATAGATTTCTTCTTCGCTTCCATCAAGTTTTACAAATCCAAATCCTTTACTATTTCTTCTATATATTCCTTCTAAAATTTCCTCATCATTTATTCTATATTTTCCTTTTTTATTTTTTATAATTTTAAAATCTTGTTCGAGCTTATTTAAAACTTCCATTAATTCTGGAAATCTATCTTTTGAAATATTTAATAAAATTGCCATTTCCTTAGGTTTCATAGGAATATAATCTTTATCTTTCATAAAACTTAAAATTACTTCTTCTTTTTCGCTCATTTTGTGATAATACCCTTCTTTTTTTATCATTTTCTTTATTATACCACTTTTTTCTTCATGTTATAATTATTTTTTCTTAATCTATTTAACTTGTAATTTACAAACATATAATAAAGAACCTAAATAAAAGTAAAACTTCTATTTAAGTTCTTTTATTTTATCCAAAAAATCCTTTCTTTTTAACAGGAGGTTGTTCATTCATAGTTTTTGCAAGTTGTAATAATAAATCTCTTTGTTCTTTTGTAAGTCTCTTTGGTGTTTGAACTACAATTGTAAAAATAAAGTTTCCTTGCATACTAGAATTAATGCTCTTAAATCCTTTTCCCTTTATAGTAAAACTAGTTCCTGTTTGGCTTCCTTCTGGAATCCTATAATATTCTTTACTTCCATCAACCATTGGAATTTCAAGATCTGCACCTAATGTCGCCTGTGTAATAGTAACTGGAATATCACAATATACATTATTTCCATCTCTTGTGAAAACACTACTTTTTCTAACTCTTACTGTTATGTATAAATCTCCACTTGGTCCACCTTTAATACCTGGATTTCCTTCACCTCTTAATACAACTGTTTGATTATCATTTATTCCCGCAGGAATTTTCACTTTTATTTTTGGAGTCTTTCTAACAGTACCTTTTCCATGGCATACTTCACAAGGCTGTTCTATTACTTCTCCTGTTCCATGGCAATTTGTACAAGTTCTTGTAGTTTGAACTCTTCCTAAGATTGTGTTTTGATAACTTGAAATTTGCCCAGTTCCGTTACATATTGGGCACTTTATACGAGATGTTCCTCTTTTAGCTCCTGTTCCACCACATTCGGTACAGTTTTCTTGTCTACTAATTGTTATTTCTTTTTCAACTCCTAAAAAAGATTCATCAAAAGAAATATCCATATTTATATTTAAATCTTCACCTTTTCGTGGTCCATTATTTCTTCTAGTAGTTCTTTGTCCTCCAAATCCACCTCCAAAAAATGAAGAAAATATATCTCCTAGGTCTCCAAAGTCACCAAAATCAGATG
Organism: uncultured Clostridium sp.; assembly: GCA_964620415.1. Lineage (GTDB taxonomy): Bacteria > Bacillota > Clostridia > TANB77 > CAG-508 > CAG-269. The sequence continues at coordinate 2,250 of CAZUHD010000113.1, read as the reverse complement.
ATGTATATGAATAATATCCATTTTGACCTCCAAAAGGTCCACCTCCACTAAATCCTGCAGCTCCAGGATCAGCTGTTCCAAATTGATCATACATTTTTCTTTTCTGTGGATCTGACAAAACCTCATAAGCTTCATTTATTTTTTTAAATTTTGCTTCAGCTTCAGCTCTGTTATCTGGATTTGCATCTGGGTGATATTTTTTTGCCATCTTTCTAAATGCTTTTTTTATTTCATCATCTGTAGCACTTTTGCTTATACCTAATAATTCATAATAATCTTCTTTTTCTGCCATTTAATCTTTTCCTTTCCAAGGTGCCTAGTTCAAATTTTAGGCGGAACAATATAATTTATCCCGCCTTAATTATTTATCCTTGTTTACTCTTTTTTATCATCATCTTCAACTTTATAATCAGCATCATATACATTACCATCAGTTCCTTCTGATGGACCTTGAGATCCTGTTTCTCCATTTGCTCCTCCGTCTGTTGTTCCACCTTCTGCTGTTCCTCCATTTGGATTAGAGTTTTTATAAAGTTGTTCACTCATTTCGTAAAATACTTTTGTTAATTTTTCTGTAGCTTCTTTTATTTTTTCTAAGTCATTTGTTTCAATAGCTTTTTTAGTATTATCTATTTCAGTTTCTATTTTAGATTTTTCTTCTCCTGAAACCTTATCTCCTAATTCATTAAGAGTTTTTTCGCTATTATAAACTAAACTTTCTGCATTATTTTTAACTTCGATTTCATCTTTCTTCTTCTTATCTTCTTCAGCATGAGCCTCTGCATCTTTAACAGCTTTTTCAATATCTTCATCTGTAAGGTTAGTTGAAGCAGTAATTGCAACATTTTGAATATTTCCTGTAGCCATATCTTTTGCAGAAACATGAACTATACCATTTGCATCAATATCAAAAGTTACCTCAATTTGTGGTACTCCACGAGGTGCTGCTGGAATTCCTGTTAATTGGAATCTTCCTAATGTTTTGTTATATGCAGCCATTTCACGTTCACCTTGAAGAACATGTACTTCAACTGATGTTTGACCATCTGCTGCTGTTGAGAATATTTGTGATTTCTTTGTAGGTATTGTTGTATTTCTATCAATTAATTTTGTAAATACTCCGCCATAAGTTTCAATTCCAAGTGAAAGTGGTGTTACATCTAATAAAACTAAATCTTTTACATCTCCTGAAAGTACACCACCTTGAATAGCTGCACCAATTGCAACACATTCATCTGGGTTTATACCCTTATCAGGTTCTTTATTTACTATTTTTTTCACAGCTTCTTGTACAGCTGGAACTCTTGTTGAACCTCCAACTAATAACACTTTATCAATATCATTTGCTGTTAATCCTGCATCTTTTAATGCTTGATTTACAGGTTCTGCTGTTGAATCAATTAAATCTTTAATTAATTCTTCAAATTTAGCTTTAGTTAAAGTTACATCTAAGTGTTTTGGTCCTGTTGAATCAGCAGTAATAAATGGTAAGTTAATATTTGTTTGACCAACTCCTGATAAATCTTTTTTAGCTTTTTCTGCGGCTTCTTTTAATCTTTGCATTGCCATTTTATCTGTTGATAAATCAATACCATCAGATTTTTTAAATTCAGAAACTAGGTAATCAATAATTCTTTGATCAAAATCGTCTCCACCTAAATGTGTATTACCATTTGTACTAAGAACTTCAAATACTCCATCGCCAATATCTAGTATAGAAACATCAAATGTTCCTCCACCTAAGTCATATATCATTATTTTTTGTTCTTGTTCTTTATCCATACCATAAGCAAGTGATGCAGCTGTTGGTTCATTTATAATTCTTAAAACTTCTAGTCCTGCTATTTTTCCTGCATCTTTTGTGGCTTGTCTTTGACTATCACTAAAATATGCTGGAACTGTAATAACAGCTTGTGTTACTTTTTGTCCTAAATAATTTTCAGCATCTGTTTTTAATTTTTGAAGTATCATAGCTGATATTTCTTGTGGAGAGAATGTATCTCCTTCTATTTTAACTTTTTCACTTGTTCCCATTTTTCTTTTTATTGAAATAACTGTATTTTCTGGATTTGTAACTGCTTGACGTTTTGCGATTTGTCCTACTAATCTTTCTCCATTTTTAGAAAATGCAACTACTGATGGAGTTGTTCTTTCTCCTTCAGCATTTGGTATAACAACAGGCTCTCCTCCTTCCATAACTGCTACACATGAGTTTGTTGTTCCTAAGTCAATTCCTATAATTTTTCCCAT
>CAZUHD010000112.1:0-6068 GCA_964620415.1 uncultured Clostridium sp. | reverse complement strand
TAAATAATAATACTAATAGTAAAGTTAATTTCTTTTTAATAGAAATTCATGCTTATAAAATTGGAGAATCTGATCCTGCACCTATGTTTCAAGTTGTAGAACAACCAAATGATTTTATAAAGAATAATAAAATATCTAATAAAGATGAAAGTATGAACAAATCTCAATCACAAAGATTTGAATTTTGGAATCAATTTAACAATGTAATTATAGAAAGAGGAAAACCATTTAATGTAAGAAAAGCAACAACTGACCATTGGTATACTGTAGCAATAGGTACAAGTGATGCACATATAGATATTACATTGGTTAATAAAGATTCTGTAATTGGTGTAGAATTATATATACCAGATAATAAAGATCTATATGATAAATTATTTGAAAATAAGGATAAAATTGAAGAAGAACTTGGCTTTAAATTGGAATGGAGAAGACTTGATAATAGTAAAGCCTCAAGAATAATTTATCATATAAAAGGATTAAATTTTGACAATCATAGTAATTATAATGAATTAATGAATAAGACTATTGATATTGTGGTTTTATTAAGAGATACTTTTAAAAAATATATATAAATAAGGGAAAATTATGAAAATTAAATGTTTAATCTGCGGTGATATAATTGAATCAAAGAGTGTGTGTGATTTTAGTATCTTGTAAATGTGAGTCTTGTTATATTGATATTATTATGCACATATAGTGGCAAAAGGCTTTAATAAAGTGATTTAAATTAAAAAGATTTAAATAATATAAATATGCATATAATATTTTTAAATAAATACATAATTAAGGAGGAAAATTATGGTAAAGTCAGATTCCTTATTGGAAATAATAAAATATGCTTTAAATGATGATAAAAATAAATTAAGAAAGTCAGTAGAGGCACTTTGTGCTGAAGAAAGAGAAAAGCAACATTTGGTTATAGCAAATAAAATAGAAAATATATTAATTAATTCAAAAATAAATAGAAATACAAGAGAGATAGCATTTATAAATAATAGAATAATGAATTCAGAAGATTTATTTATTGAAAAGATACCCAGAAAAGCTATAAATGATATTATTTTATCAAAAGAAAATAGAGATATATGTGATGAATTTATAGAAGAGCAAAATCGATCAGAATTGTTAAGATCTTATGGATTAGAACCTAGAAATAAAATTTTATTAATCGGACCACCAGGGAACGGAAAAACATCTTTAGCTGAGGCAATAGCAGAATCATTATCACTACCACTTTATACTGTGAAATACGAAAGTATAATAGGTTCGTATTTAGGAGAGACAGCATCAAAATTATCTAATTTGATTGAATATGTAAAAACTAGGCAGTGTATATTGTTTTTTGATGAATTTGAAACATTAGGAAAAGAAAGAGGAGATATACATGAAACAGGTGAAATTAAGAGAGTTGTTAGTTCACTATTATTAAGTATAGATTCTTTGCCTAGTTATGTTATAGTGATAGCAGCAACTAATCACTATGATTTAATTGACCGAGCTGCATGGAGAAGATTTCAAATAAAAATGAAATTGGAGAAACCACAAATTAGAGAAATAGAAAAGATTTTAAAACTATTTGAAAAAAGAATGAACTTTAAATTTAATTATCCAATTAATAAGATTGCAAAATCTTTATTAGAATATAATTTCTCTGAGATAGAGGAATTTTCAATGAATGTGTATAGAAAATATATATTAAGTTTACCAAATAATGATTTAAGAAAAATAATAGATAATGAAATAGCATATTTTGAAAAGAGAAAAAATGATATGAATGGAGAGAAAAATAATGTATAATGAAAGACCCTTAATATTATTTCCAAAAGTAGAAATAGGAGAAAAAGCAAAAAGACATGGTGGACCAACTAATTTTTTTAAACCTACTTTTGAAAAACAAGTAGAAAGAATTACTCCTAAGATAACATCTTTAGAGAGAGCTATTAATTCTAAAAAATTTAAATTTACAAGTAATACAAATAGTGTTGATCCAGAAATGGCTTTGGTGTTTGAAATAATTGGAAGTGTTGAAAAATTTTACTCTGCAGTATCTAAAATAGAAGGAATGGAATGGTTAGCAGAATATTATGATAACGAAATAGAACCAGATGAAAATTTTTATCTTAAAGAAGATGATGAAGAAAGTAACAAAAAACTATCAGGGAAAATTTATTGCATAATGACTAATAAGAAGGCTTTAGACGAATTTTTAGGCATTTGGAAAGAATATATAAAAGATAAGGATAATTATAAATTCAAGAGAGGCTATACTTCGCTTAAAGATGTATTTTTAAATTTAAAAGATGTAAGGGCATGGTCTGTAAAAGATAGAATAGAAGATACAGGAATGCTTAAATCATGGAGAGAAAGTATTGCATATAATAAAAATGAAAATGTAAAATTTCAAATAGAGTTATTTTTCAGAAAGGATAAAAAAAGAAGAATTCAAGCAGAAAACTATTTAAGAGAAATTCTAAAAGATTCTAATGGGAAAATATTAAAGACATGTGTTATAGAAGAAATACAGTATCATTGTATCTTAGCGGAGCTTCCTGCACAAGAAATTGAAAAAATAGTAAAAAATTATAATGATATCGAACTTGTTCTTAATGATGATATTATGTATTTTAGGCCAACGGGGCAAAATGTATATATTACGAATAGAGATGAAGAAATTAAAGAAAATTTTAACATAAATGACAATGAAATAAATGAAAATCCTATTTTGGCGTTATTAGATGGTTTTCCATTACAAAATCATAATTTGCTTACAAATAGGCTTATTATTGATGATGTTGATGGATGGGAAGACTCTTGTATATCAAAAGGAAGAGTTCATGGTACATCTATGAGTTCCTTAATTCTATATGGAGATTTGTCTAATATTAAATATATACATAATAGAAAAATATATGTTAGACCCATAATGAAGACTTATCCTGAATTAGGAAATAATTATGGAGAAAAAGTGCCAGACGATGTAATATTAGTTGATTATATACATTCAGCTGTAGTTAGAATGTTTCAAGGTAAAGATGCTGTTGCTAAAACTGTAAAAATTATTAATTTATGTGTATGTGATTCTAGAGTTCAATTTATCAATGTGATGAGTCCATTAGCCAGATTAATTGATTATTTAAGTTTCAAATATAATATATTGTTTATTATTAGTTCTGGAAATCATAATGGAAATTTGAAACTTAATATAAAATATTATGATTTTCTTAAATTAGATGAGACATCTAAACAAAAAATTGTATTAGAAAAAATAGAAAAAGATAGTAGAAATAGAAGATTATTAAGCCCTGGTGAAAGCATTAATTCAATTACAGTAGGAGCTACATATGCGGATTGTAATACCGAAAAATTACCAGATAATCTTACATATTTATTTAATGAAGTTAATATAAGTCCATATACTTCTATTGGAAATGGATATAATAGATCTATAAAACCAGATTTGTTTTATAATGGGGGACGAAATGTTTATAAAAAAAATATAATAACTGAGAATATAGAAATGCATGATTCTTATTCAAAAGCAGGATGCAAAAGTGCATCTCCAAGAGAGGATGGAGGAAATAATGGAATAGCATATACTTGCGGAACTAGTGATGCTACAGCACTAGTAAGCCATGAAGCACTAGAATTATATGAGATATTAAATAATGTTTTTAAGTCTCAACAAGGGAATGATATTCCAGATGAATTCGCAGCTGTTTTAATAAAAACAATTCTTATTCATGGATGTGAATGGGGTAAAGAGGGAGAGAATATCGCAAAAGCTTATGGAATTGAACCTAAAAGACTATCAAAATGGATAGGAAACGGAATACCAAATTTTGATAAAGTAAAACAATGTGAAAAAAATAGAATAACATTAATAGGTTATGGAAATATTTCTAAAGGATCTTCACATAATTATGCAGTTCCAATTCCAATTGAGTTTTCTAATAAAAGAATAAAAAGGAAGTTAACAGTTACAATGGCTTACTTCGCTCCGATAAATGTTGCTAATCAAAAATATAGAGGTGGTCAAATTTGGTTTGATATAAACAAAAATTCATTAACACCTAATAGAGTAAATACAGATAATAATATTGTTAAAAGAGGAACTATTCAGCATGAGATATTTTATGGTGAACAAGCTGTAGCATGGGACGAAAATGATAGCATAGAAATAAAAGTAAATTGTGATGAAGATGCTACAAAAGAATTTGAAAAACTACCTTATGCAATTATGGTTAGCTTTGAGGTACTAGAAGACATAGAAGTATACGATACAATTCTAGAAAGAATAAAATTAAATGTTAAAAATGATAATATTAACATTAAAATATAATATGAAAAGTGTGAAATCTAATTTTTCACACTTTTACTATTTTAGTGTGCTCAGCATGGGCAACAACTTGTGGGTGAAAGTCCCATACAGTGCCTGATAGTGGCGAACTGTTAGCGAACGGCAAGGGTGTCCATCGTGAGGTGGAATCTGAAAGAAGCCACTAGCAAAATCTCGGTTTGACGAACAGAAATCGCATATAAAGCTGGATTGAGTTGGGCGAGTTTGCAAAACAAAGCCCTAATAACTATCCGAAACTCATACAGTAAATGTGGCGGATATATGAGAAGAAGGTTGTTGTTCTTACCTGAGGAGGTCTGATACTTTGGAAATATCTTGAAATAGATATGAAAATACTAGTAGTGATACTAGAGTGAAATATCAGAAGTCAGCAGAGGTCGTAGTAGCAAATTAAGTATATGGAATTTGTGAAGGACTGAACGATAGGAGGATTGATTTTAGTGAAAGATAAACAAGAATACGAAAATGGTAGACAACTTCAAATAGAAGACTATCTACAAGAGAATAGGAAGGAAACTGAAGGTAATGTAGAAGTGCCTAGTAGTTTTGTTGTGTCTGAGTTAGAAGAAGTCGGTACTAAAACAGTAACTAATGAATTACTTGAGAAAATACTTTCAAGGGACAATATGAATTCAGCATATAAAAGAGTGAAAGCAAATAAAGGAGCTGGTGGAATAGATAATATGACAGTAGAAGAACTACTACAATATTTGAAAGAAAACGGTGAACAAATCAAGGAAGACATTAGGAAAGGGAAATACAACCTCAAAGCAGTAAGGAGGGTAGAAATACCAAAGGCAGATGGAAGTAAGAGAAAACTAGGAATTCCAGTAGTTGTTGACAGGGTGATACAACAAGCAATAGCACAGGAATTGAGCAAAATCTATGAACCAACATTTTCGGAAAACAGCTATGGATTTAGACCAAGTAGAAGTTGCCATGAGGCAGTACTAAAGGCGAAAGAAATAATGAATAATGGATATAAATGGGTAGTAGATTTAAACCTTGAGAAGTTCTTTGATACAGTAAAACAAGATTTACTAATATCAATAATAAGAAGGACAGTAAATTAGGACAAAGTTGTATCGTTAATAAGGAAATATTTACAAGCGGGAGTACTAGTAAATGGGAAAATTGAAAAGACAGAAAAAGGGACACCACAAGGACGGAAACATATCACCGATATTAAGTAACATAATGTTAAATGAATTAGACAAAGAACTAGAACGCCGTGGTTTACAATTTGTACGATATGCAGATGACTGTATAATATTTACGAAAACAGAGAAAGCAGCAAAAAGAGTAATGGTAAATATTACGAAATATATCGAAACAAAGTTGAGGTTAAAAGTCAATGAGAATAAAAGTAAGGTAGACAGACCATGGGGGATAAAGTACTGGGGAATTTCATTTTATCAAGCGAACGGAAAAATAGAAATAAGAATACACCCAAAATCAATAGCAAAAATTTAAAGACAAAATACGAGAAATAACATCAAGAAGTAACGCAATGAGTATGGAAATGCGATATAAGAAGTTAAAACAAGCTATTGTAGGGTGGGTAAATTATTTCAAAATAGCAAATATGTGTAGATTTGCTATTTAATATATATATATATATAAATTGTGAAATTGTTTCAAATTAAAAAATCAAAAAAAATAAAAAAGGAATGAAAAATATGGATATTAGTGTAAAACTAGGCGATTA
>CAZUHD010000111.1:0-6080 GCA_964620415.1 uncultured Clostridium sp. | reverse complement strand
AGAAAAGCTTAACAGAAGAAGGGATAGTTTCAGAAATAACACAAAAATTTAATCCCGAAATTGGCTTTAGTCAAAAAGATATGGTATCGATGTTATATTACTTAGGATATTTAACTTGGTCAGTAGAAGATATAAGAGATCCTAAGTTAAGAGTACCAAACAAAGTTATGGCAGAAATATATGCAACATATTTTATTGATATAATTCAAGAAGAATTACATTTAAAACTAAAAATAAATTATGAAGAATTATCAAGAGAATTAAGACTATATGGAAAGATAGATGGAATAATAAATCTAATGCATACTTTTTTGAATAATTTATCAAATAGAGATTATATTAAGTTTGATGAAAAATGTATACAATTGATATTTTATACAATAACAATGATGTTATCAGATTTTACTGTAAGGACAGAATTAGAAGTAAATAGAAAGTATATGGATTTACTGCTAACGCCAAAAGATGCAACAAAAGATTTTTACACAGTACTAATAGAATTCAAGTATTTAAAGAAAAGTGATGAAAACTTGCTTGAAGAAACGAAGGGAAAAGCAAAAGAGCAGATTTTAGAATATAGCAATTTAGAAAAAATAAAAAACATACAAAAGTTAAAGAAATACACAGTTGTAGCAGTAGTAGATGAATTATATGTTGACGAAATTTAATTAAATAACAAAATATAGATACTCATAAAAAAATCGAGTAGGAGAAATTTCTCATAGCTGAGAAATTTCTCCTACTTGATTGCTGTGAACTGTAACTTAAATTTTGAAAAAGCCGAAACTTAAAAATATTTAGACTAGATTTTATTGGTATAATGTGATATACTTCTTTTTGTGGAGGAAGATATGGACGAAATAGAAGAAATAAAAAAACAAAAAGATTATATTGGAAAAATACGTAAAATTATAGAAAATAAAAACTTAAAATATACAATAATGACAATGGGATGTAAGTTAAATGAAAATGACTCTGAAAAAATTTGTGGCATGTTAGAAGAGATGGGATATACTAAAACAGAAAATATAGAAGAAGCTTCTCTTGCTATTTTCAATACATGCTGTGTAAGAGAAAATGCAGAAGAAAGATTATTTGGAAAAATAGGCGAACTAAAAAATATAAAAGAAAAAAATGACCTAATTATAGCAATTGGTGGATGTATGATGCAAGAAGAACATATTTTAGCTAAAATAAAGAAGTCATTTTCCTATGTAGATATAATATTTGGTACACACACATTACATAAATTACCAGAAGATATTTTTAATGTATTAGAAAAGAAAATAAAAGTAAAAGATGTAATAAATATTGATGGTAATGTATATGAAGATCTACCAATAAAAAGAGATAGCAAAATTACTGGTTCTGTAACAATAATGTATGGGTGTAATAACTTTTGTAGTTATTGTATAGTTCCTTATGTTCGTGGAAGAGAAAGAAGCAGAAAACCAGCAGATATTATAAAAGAAGTAGAAGAATTAGCAAGTCAAGGGTATAAAGAAGTAATATTACTTGGACAAAATGTAAATTCCTATTTATGTTCTGAAATGGAAGAAATAAAACAAGGCAAAAGAAAAGATGAAGAAGGGGATTATAGTGAAATTAATTCTTTTGCAAAATTACTTAGAGCAATAAATAAAATAGATGGGATAGAAAGAATAAGATTTACTTCACCACATCCAAAGGACTTTACAGATGATGTAATAGAAGCAATAAGAGATTCGGAAAAAGTTTGTAAATTAATACATTTACCACTTCAATCTGGAAGTACAAAAATGCTTAAAATAATGAACAGAAAATACACAAAAGAAGACTATTTAAATTTAGTACAAAAAATGAAAGAGAAAATACCAGGAGTAAAATTCTCAACAGACATAATAGTAGGATTTGCAGGAGAGGAAGAAGAGGATTTGGAAGATACTTTAGATGTTGTAAGAAAAGTAGAATTTGAACAAGTATATATGTTTATATATTCTGTAAGAGTTGGAACACCAGGAGAAAAGATGAAAAATCAAGTACCAGAAGAAATAAAACATATAAGATTTGATAAGCTAAAAGAATTAGTAGAAAGTATAATCGAAAAAAACAACAAAAAATATGTAGGAACAACACAAAAAGTATTAATAGAAGGAACAAGTAAAACAAATTTAGAACTATTAAGTGGAAGAACAGAAAGCAATAAGATAGTGGTACTTGAGGGAGATAAAAACTTAATAGGAACAATGCAGGATGTAAAAATTACATCAGAACATAAGTGGTATTTAAAAGGAGAAATTTTATAAAGTTAAAATGTACAAGAAAGGGAAGCAAACAAATGGAAATAGATAAAACAAAATGTTCACCAATGATGCAAAAATATTTAGAAACAAAAGAACAATACAAGGATTGTATATTATTTTATAGGCTAGGCGACTTCTACGAGGTCTTTTTTGACGATGCAACATTAGTATCAAGAGAACTAGAAATAACATTAACAGGAAAAGACTGTGGACTTTCAGAGCGTGCTCCAATGGCAGGAGTGCCTTTTCATGCGGCAGAAACTTATATTGCAAAACTTATCTCAAAAGGGTATAAAGTAGCAATATGTGAACAATTAGAAGACCCAAAAACAACAAAAGGAATCGTTGAAAGAGGAGTAATAAGAGTTGTAACACCTGGAACAGTTGTAGATTCTAATATGCTTGAAGAAAGAAAAAATAATTACATAATGTCAATATATAAAACAGGTTTATATTTTGGAGTAGCAGTAAGTGATATATCAACAGGAGAATTTTATGCAACATCAATAAAAGAAAATAACAATTTTTCTCTACTTTTAGATGAAATATCAAAATATTCACCAACTGAAATAATAGTAAATACAATGATGCAAAATTCAAAAGAAGAAATTGCAAAAATAAAGTTAAAATTCCCTAGTGTATATATTACAACATGTGAAGAAAGTTATTTTAGTGAAGACATTGTAAAATTAAAAGAAACATTTCATTTAGAAGATGAAAAAGGAGAAGAAATAACAGATTTAAGCGAAAATTATTTAGCAGTTGCAGCAATAAATAGCTTAAAAGAATATATAATAAACACACAAATGGTAGACTTAAGCAGTGTTAATAAAGCTAAAATATATTCAGTTTCAAAATATATGTCACTTGATGTAAATGCTAGAAGAAATTTAGAAATAACAGAAAAATTAAGAGATAAATCTAAAAAGGGAACATTACTATGGGTATTAGACAAAACATCAACATCTATGGGAGGAAGGCTACTTAGACGTTGGTTAAATGATCCTTTAATAGATGTAGAAGAAATTAATAAAAGACTAGATGGAGTAGAAGAGTTAAAAAATGATGTTATTTTAAGGGGAGATGTAATAGATAACTTAAAAAAAGTATATGATATAGAACGTTTAGCAGGAAAAATGGCCTATGGAAATGCTACTCCAAGAGATATGATAACATTGAAAAATTCTTTATTTAAGTTACCAGAAATAAAGAAAATATTGAAAAATACAAGGTCAGATTATCTACAAGAGATATATGATAATATAGATGAACTTCAAGATATGTATAAATTAATAGATGATTCGATAGTAGACGATCCGCCGCTTACAACAAAAGATGGGGGTTATATTAAGCTTGGATTTGACAAAGAAATAGACAAATTAAAAACAGCAACTACATCAGGTAAAACATGGCTTATGAAATTAGAAGCAGATGAAAGAGAAAAAACAGGAATAAAATCTTTAAAAGTGGGATTTAATAAGGTATTTGGCTATTATATAGAAGTATCAAATTCATATAAAAATATGGTACCAGATACTTATATAAGAAAACAAACTTTAACTGGTGGAGAAAGATATATAACAGAAGAATTAAAAAACATGGAAAATCAAATATTAGGTGCAGAAGAAAAAACGATTGACTTAGAATTAGAGGCATTTCGTAAAATAAGGGAAACTTTATCATCTAATATAAAAAGACTACAAAAAACAGCTGAAAATGTATCTACATTAGATGTACTTAATTCATTTGCAGAGGTTGCAGAAGAAATGAATTATTGTAAACCTGTAGTTAATAATGGAAGTACATTAAGTATAAAAGAAGGACGTCATCCTGTAATTGAAAAAATGCTATCAGCAGGAGAATTTATATCAAATGATACATATTTAGATACCCAAAATTGTCGTTTAGCAATAATAACAGGACCTAATATGGCGGGAAAATCAACATATATGAGGCAAGTCGCATTAATTACCTTAATGGCACAAATAGGAAGCTTTGTTCCAGCAACAGAAGCAACTATTGGAGTAGTAGATAAAATCTTTACAAGAGTAGGAGCATCAGATGATTTAAGTATGGGGCAAAGTACATTTATGGTGGAAATGATGGAAGTTGCAAGTATATTAAAAGAGGCAACAAAAAATAGTCTGATAATATTAGATGAAATAGGAAGAGGAACATCAACTTATGATGGCTTATCTATTGCATGGGCAGTGGCTGAATTTATAGCAGATAAAGAAAAATGCGGAGCAAAGACATTATTTGCAACACATTATCATGAAATGGTAAATCTTGAAGAAGAGGGAAATGGAATAAAAAATTATTCTATAGCTGTAAAGGAAAAAGGAGAAGATATAATTTTCTTAAGAAAGATTGTAGAAGGTGGAACAGATGAAAGCTATGGTATTCATGTTGCTAAACTTGCAGGAGTACCAAAAGATGTAATACAAAGAGCAAATAAAATATTAAAAAACATGGAAAGAAAAAGTGTGCTAATAGATAAAAAGGAGGAAAAGGAAAATAAAAAACGGGTTAGAAGGACAATACGACATGTTTAATTATAAATTGGCTGAAATAGCAGATGAACTAGACAAAGTAAATTTAAATGAGTTAACTCCAATAGATGCACTTAATACACTTGTTAAAATGAAAGAAAAAATGGCATAGATTTAATGGATATACTCTATAATAAAACAAAAACAAGCCGTACAAACACTTATATTTCAGTATTTGTATGGCTTTTATTAGTTTCATGAAAATATAGGGGCTTATTTATTCTCAAATTTTTGCTTAACTGTATCAATTTTATTTTGCTCTACAACTTCTGTTTTATACCATCCTTTTTCGGCCATTAAATTATATATTTTGTTTTGTATATCTAAAGAAGTATTTAGAGCATCTTTAAATGCACTATGCACTTCTGCTGTTGTAGATTCAATAGTACCATGAAAATATAAATCACAAACACCTTTAAGTATTAATAATTCGTTTTCCATTACATCTTTATCTTCCATAACAAATCTCCTTTAAAAAAATTTTTATAATAAGTTTTTAAACTTATTAAATAACTCTGTATGTTTGTTTTCAAGCTCTTGCATATATGAAGAAAGAGTTACATCAGTTAATTGATGAGATGCCTTTTGACTGCAATTTTTCATAAAACATTCATGTTCTAAGGCATCTTCAACATATAAAAGTTCTTTATTTGTCATTATTTATCACCACCTAAATTTAATTATGTACATATTATCCAAATTTATACATTTTGAAAATAAAATGAATACTAAAAAAATAGCGAATCAGAAGAATTAGATTCCAATTCACTATTTTTTAGTAATATCATTTTAATAATTAGATATAATATTATTGTTTGGTTTTTACTGTAATGTTAGTTCCATCTGAATAGAAAACAACATTTCCATCTTTACTATTTGTTACAATATATGTTTTAGCACCCATTTTCTTTAGCTTATTTAAATATGAAGAAGTAGGTAAATAACCATCCTTTGTTGCAAATACTACATATTTTGGAGTAATCTTTTTTAATACTGAATCACTCATTTGACCATTATGATGTGAGTTTTTATATACATCAACATCTATTGCATTAGGATATTTCTTTATTGTATCATTAAATTCACTTGCCATTCCATCACCTGCCATTAAAAATGATGTACTACCATAATCAAATCTTAAAATTAATGAATTATAATTTTCGTTTACATCACTTGCACTTGAAACCTTTTTTATCTTTATAGGTCCTAAACAAGTGATTTTTAAATTATTAAGCTCAAGGGTGTT
>CAZUHD010000110.1:0-6334 GCA_964620415.1 uncultured Clostridium sp. | reverse complement strand
TATTTTATTTAGGCTATTTAACAATAGAAAGTACAGATGGAGCAAAAGATATATTGACAATACCAAATAAAGTAATGAGAGGATTATATCAAGAATACTACTATAATTTATTAGATAATGAAGTGAACAATGAACTAACTAATAGGCAAGAAGATATTTACAAAGAAATTTCAAACGAAGGAAAAATAGAAAAATTAACTAAAGAAATTCACGAGCTATTGCATAAATTATCTAATAGGGATTACATTAATTTTGATGAAAAAAATATAAAATTTGCATATAATTTAATATTAACAGAAATGAATGAATTTGAAATAATATCTGAACTTGAAGTTAACAGAAAATACATGGATTTATTAATACTTCCTAAAAGTAATATAAAGGATTATTATTCAATATTAATAGAATTTAAATACTTAAAGAAGAGTGAAGAAAACTTACTTGAAGAAACAAAGGCAAAAGCAAGAGAGCAGATTTTAGAATATAGTAATTTAGACAAAATAAAAAACATAGAAAAGTTAAAAAAATACACAGTTGTAGCAGTAGTAGATGAATTATATGTTGATGAAATTTAATTAAATAACAAAATATAAATATTTAAAAAAATAAGAAAAGTTTTCAATTTTTCTTATTTTTTTGCTGTGAACTGTAACTTTTTCCTATATGACATCATGAAAAAATATAAAAAAGTACTTGCGAAAAAATGTTCTATGTGATACAATAGAAATCAAAGTGAGAAAAAATGGGAAGTAATTTAAATATGCTTTTAAATTGGAAAAAACAAAAAAATAAAAATTGCTGAAAGTAGGTAGTAGTATGGAAAACAAAAAAAATAAAAAAAGCATAGCTGTAATTACCTTACGGTTGTAAGGTAAACCAGTATGAATCAAATGCAATGGCACAAAAATTTTTAGATTCAGGATATGAAATATGTAGTGTAGAAGATAAACCTGATATCGTGATTGTAAATACTTGTACTGTTACAAATATCGCAGATAGAAAATCAAGACAAGTACTAAGGAGAGTAAAAGAAGAAAATAAAGATACTATAGTTGTAGCAGTTGGCTGCTATGTGCAAGTTGCAAAACAAAAAGTTGATGAAATAGAAGAGATAGATTTAAGTTTGGGTAATGTTGAGAAAAAGGATATTGTTTCAATAGTAGAAAATTATATTAAGAATAAGGAAGCTAAAAAATTAGAAATTTTTGATGTAAATAAACAAAAAGAATTTCCTGAGTTTGGAATTATAACTTTTTCTGAAAAAACAAGAGCAACTATTAAAATACAAGATGGATGTAATAATTTTTGTAGTTATTGCTTAATTCCTTATGCTAGAGGCAGGGTTAGAAGTAGAAATAGCGATAATATAATAAATGAAGTTACTGAAATCTCAAAAAATGGAATTAAAGAAATTGTAATTACAGGAATACATATTTCTTCTTATGGGCTAGATTTTGACTATAATTATAGGTTAATAGATTTACTTGAAGATTTAAATAAAGTTGATGGAATTGAAAGAATTAGATTGGGTTCTTTAGAACCTAGTTTGGTAACAGAAGATTTTGTAATTAGACTTTCTAAATTAGAGAAAATATGCAATCAGTTCCATTTATCTCTTCAAAGTGGATGTGATGAAACTTTAAAAAGAATGAATAGAAAATATAATACTTCTGAATTTAAAATTGTTACAGAAAATTTAAGGAAATATTTTTCTGATGTTAATTTAACTACAGATATAATTGTTGGTTTTCCTGGAGAAACAGAGGAAGAATTTAATAAAACTTATGAATTTTTAAAAAGTATTAATTTTTATAAAATGCATGTATTCAAGTATTCTCCAAGAGAAGGAACTGTTGCAGCTAGTATGAAAAATCAAGTTGATAGTAAAATTAAAGAAGCAAGAAGTAAAAAACTTATTGAACTTTCTGCTGAAAATGGTTTTACATATAATAAACAGACTATTGGTAAAGTTTTGAATGTACTTTTTGAAGAAAAACAAGGAGATTATTTTGTTGGACATACTAAAAATTATGTCGTTGTAAAAGTTTCCTCAAACGAAAATATAGAAAATAAAATTTTAAATGTAAAAGTTAAGGAAGCGGAGGCAGAAGAGGTTTTTGGTGAATTAATTTAAAACTTTCAAAATACTTAGATTGCGATAAATAATTTGAGGTAATGCAAACTTTTTTATTATAAAATGAAGTTTTACATTTTGTTTAGAATATATTGGCATAAATTATTTTTTCAAGAATATATATTTACTAAATTTAGGTTAGAAGGGAAAAAATAATGGAAACTATACAAAGTAAACACCAAATTGTTAATATTATAAAAGGAGTTCTGCTTGCCTTTTCATTTACTGTAATATCTCTTATAATTTTTGCAGCTTTGCTTACATACACAAACTTATCTGAAGCAACAATAAAGCCAGTTATTATTACTTTAACAGGTATAAGCATTTTACTTGGAAGCTCTATTGGAAGTAGAAAAATAAAGAAAAATGGGTTGATTAATGGAACTATTATTGGTGTATTATATATTTTGATAATTTATATTATTTCAGGTATTCTAAATTCTAATTTTTCTATTAATTTGACATCATTAGCGATGATTATTGTTGGATTAGTTTGTGGTATTTTAGGACGGAATAATAGGAGTAAATGTCTAATTTTTGCTGCAATACAATTAAAAATTCTTTTAATCTGTAAAAATAGCTACTTTAAAGTAGCTATTTTTGCATCTTTGACATTTTATAAAAAAATAATAATAAAAAATGGAAAAATATTCCAAAAACTATTGCAAAATTTTCGACTGTGTATTATAATAAAAATTGTAAAATTTTTACAATTAAATTTATATTTAGGAGGATAAAGCTGTGAAAGAAAAAATAACAGTATTAATTGCAGATGACAATCAAGATTTTAGCAGAACACTTGCGACATATCTTGGAAATCAAGAAGATATGGAAATCATTGGAGTAGCAAAAGATGGATTAGAGGCAATGGACATTATAAAGGAGAAATCACCAGACGTAGCAATATTGGATGTAATTATGCCTCATTTGGATGGGCTAGGAGTATTAGAAAGAATAAATAATGTTAGTAATAGTTATAATAAAAAACCAATTTGTATTATGTTATCAGCTGTAGGACAAGACAAAATAACTCAAAAAGCTATCGCCCTAGGAGCGGAATATTATATGGTAAAACCATTTGATATTGAACTGCTTATACAAAGAATTAGAGAGATTAAGAACTTTAGACCTAAAGTAGCAAATAATTTGATATATAGGGAACAGAAAAAGATGCCATATATAAATATTACATCAGATAAAGAAGAGAATAATTTGGAAGCTCTTGTAACAAACATTATTCATGGAGTTGGAGTGCCTGCTCATATTAAAGGGTATCAATACTTAAGAGAAGCTATTATGATGGTGGTAAATGATATTGATGTAATTAATCAAATTACAAAAAGTTTATATCCACAAATTGCTCAAAAATTTAATACTACACCTTCAAGAGTAGAGCGTGCAATACGTCATGCAATAGAAGTTGCATGGGGTAGAGGCGAAGTAGATTTAATGCAAAATATTTTTGGATATACTGTTTCTGCAAGTAAAGGTAAACCAACAAATTCAGAATTTATTGCTATGATTGCAGATAAACTTAGATTAGAACTAAAAAGTGCATAATTTAAAAAAGCTGGTAGTTTATTTTAACTACTAGCTTTTATTGTGGTTTTATGGTAAAATGTGAAAAAATGATAGGAGGAAAACATGGATATTGAAAAAAATGAATTAATATATATGCTAGGAAAAGATATTGAAGTTACTAATATAATTAATGAGAATGACATTTTAATTGGAGAAATTGATTTTAATGGAGAAAAAATAAAAACATATATAATAAGTGAAGGCAAGGTTGAAAATAAATTTTATGGGAAAATAGTAGGAATAATTAAAATAAAACATAATGATGAGTTTAAAGCTGTTGTTTCAGAAAAGAGTTCTAATATTTATTATTCAGAAATTAAAGGAATTTTACAAAATAAAATAAAAGAATTATATAATGCTAAATTTAAATGTTTACATGAAAAATCAGCAGGAATTGTAGTATATAAAATAATTAACAAAGAACCATATTTTTTAATTATCTGGAGCAAGAAAAAAATTCCTGGGTTTCCGAAAGGACACATTGAATATGGAGAAAAAGAAGAGGATGCTGCTATAAGAGAAACTATGGAAGAAACAGGTCTTAAATTAGATATAGAAAATGATTTTAAAGAAAAAATATCATATTTTGTTGATAATACTCCTATACAAAAAGAAGTCGTATTTTTTTTAGGAAAGAAAATAGAAAATCAAACTATAAATATTGATGTAGATGAAATTAGTGATTTTAAGTTCTTGAATTTTAATGAGGCAAAAAGCATTTTACCAAAAGATTTAATAGGAGTACTTACTTCGGCTAAAAACTATATTGATAAAATTAGACTAGAAAAAGAGGAAGATTGAAGCTTCCTCTTTTAGCTATTGCTGACTTTTTTGACACATCTTTTCATATTCTTTACATTTAATTTTATAATCCATTTGCATGCAAAGATATTTATAATAAGTATATGCTTGCTCATATTGAGATATAGGATTAAACATGGGATCTTTATAAATATCATTTACATCAAAATTTGAAGTAAAACCAACATAAGGATTAAATCCATTTGCTGTAGGGTCATTATTAAAATCTTTTTCCATTATATACCTCCTAAAAAAATTATATTAAATTAAAATTAAATATAGGAAAAGCTTTGATCATTAAAAATGTATAAAAAGCAGCAATTATTCCATGTAAAACTTTACCTATTATATATGGCTTTATTGATAAATCTGATTTTGAAACTACACTTAATACTTGAAACAAAATAGAAATACCACCAAAACCTAAAAGAAAGGCTGTAATAATTATATTTATAGAAATTTGCTTTAATTTAATTGTAGAAATTAAGCTAATTCCATTTGTAATTTCTAAAAGTCCAGTAAATAATGAAGTAGAAATTTGCTGTGGTAAGTTAAAGAAATCACATATAGGTTTACATATTATTGAAATAATATTCATTATTCCACTTGTATTTAAAATTGATATTATAACTGAGAAAAGTACAATAAATCCTCCTATCATGAGTACTGTTGAAATTGATTTCATTATACTTTCTCCTAAAATTTCTCCAAGATTTGATAATGTAACTACTTGTAATTTGTTTTCAGATGCAGAAGTATTATATATTTTATTTTCTTCTTTGTTCTTTTTCCAAAATCTAAATAAAATTCCTACAGTTAAAGAACTTATAATATGTGTAAATAATAGCAAAAATCCTATTAAAGAACTTCCAAAAAGTGTGATTCCGACTGTTCCAACAATAAATAATGGACCAGAATTATTGGTAAAACTAAGTAGTCTTTCACATTCTTCTTTTGTGCAAAGATTTTTTTCTCTAAGATTTACAGCAATTTTAGCCCCAACTGGATAGCCACTTAATATTCCCATTATTAATGCAAAACTTCCTTCTCCAGAAACATTAAATAAAGGTTTCATTATTTTTCCAAATATTTTTCCAAAGAATTTAGGTATATTAGTCCTAGATAAAACTTCTATTGCAATAAAGAATGGAAGTAATGATGGAACAACAGAATTTGCCCATAATTTTAAACCAGATTTTGCAGCTTGTATGTTGCTAGAAGAAAAAAATATTAAACATATTACGAAAAGTAGAAATATAAGAGAAATGATATTTCGCTTTATTTTAAATGCTAATATATAAAATTTTTTCATTTGATTTTACCTCTTATATATATTTATGATAAAGGTATTATATTTATGCAAATATTTTTTGAAATACAAGATTGCTTTAAATCTAATTTCTATTTATACTTATTTTTTTTCAAAATATAATAAAGATATTTTTTAGAGTATCTATATTTATTTCAATGATTTTACAAAAATATTACAATTATGTTAAATTTTGACTAATTATATTGAAAAAAATGTAAAACATATTATAATAAAAATGACATTTGAAAGTAAAAAAATGAACCAAATAGTATACATATTTTCGCAGAAATATATATTCTGCGAAAATTTATGGTATATATTAAACACTTGAAAATACTGAATTTGATCCACTTTTTTGGTAAAAAACATAACGGCTTTTTTTAATAAAAAAATGCGGGATGTTTTTGCTTAAAAAATCTTTGTAATACACTTGGGAAAAGCATTTCAATAATCTTCTCCAATTTCGCAGAATATATATATCTGCGAAATTGGAGAAGGGGGAGAGA
>CAZUHD010000109.1:0-6354 GCA_964620415.1 uncultured Clostridium sp. | reverse complement strand
TAAACTATTGATTATTAACCTAATTTATTGTATAATTAAGTTAATAAATATTTATTAGAAACTGCTTTGTACCCCTTGTGGGTACAGAGCAGTTTCGTCTTTCTATTTTCTTTTAAAAACTTTTATAAACTTATTGCCTTTTAGTACATATATTTTATCTATCCATAAAAAACCTTTGGAATTATATATTTCATTTATTTGTTTTAATATATCCATATCACTTACAGTTTGAGCAGTATTATCTATAATAAAATTATTAGCTTGCTTTTCTTTATTTTTTAATGCCGTTTTTACATGTAGATTTGCTGTTATCTCTTCGTTACAATTTTCACAATATCCTATTAATTTATTATACGTATATTTTTTTCCTCTTATTAAAAAGGTATCTTCTATCTCTTTTGTGTAATATTCAACTAATTTATTACAATTTTCACAATACCCTTTTTTCATATTTCACCATCCTTATATAAATAATTTTTTAATATTTCTCTCTGGCTCATGAAAAGACACTATTACAGCATAATCATCACTTTTTATCACTACTTTTATATAAACTAATACATTTTTTTGCATTCCCCAATAGTCCAAATCATAATCTTTGGCAAAAACGTACAAACGCTCATTTTGATTATCATCATCTATCGAATAACAAAAATCTGTATATTCAATACTTAAAAGCATTTCCTTTTGTTTTTGCTATTTAACTTATATGTCTCAATAAAATTTTTATTCTTTTGCTTTTTACTTGTGTTAGGAATATAAAAATCTCCTCTTTCTATTATTTCTTTAAGTCCCTTTAAGTATTCCTTTATTTCATCTTCCGTATGATTTGTATATATACTAGTTCTTCTCTGCATATTATGTTCCTTTCGTGTTTTCCTACATATTATCTCCTTTCGCCTATATAGTATCAATTGATACTATATAGGCATTAATTTTCTCGTTTGTCCAGTATCATTTAATTATTTCTTAATTTTATTTAAATTTAAAAGTAAATTCCAGTTTTGTTCTAAAACTGGAATTTAGTCTTGGACGGACAATTTTGTAATTTTTATATATTAAATAGCAAATCTACAATTATCTCAAATCTATACTTAAAGCAATTCGGTGTGCTTCTATTTGTCCTCTATTATGAACAATAAATGAATTGATCATCTTCTTATTTATTATACTACTACAATAATAATATCTGTCAATAGCTGTATTATTTAAGTTCCCACTTATTTAGGCTTAAAAGTAACCTAAAAATACAAAATTAAACAATAAATCTTCTAGTGTTTCAAACTCATCATAGCTTATGTCTTTGTTAACATCAAACTCATAATAAAAAGTTGACCTATCTGTTAAATCATAATTTAGAACATATTCATATTCATTTTCATTATCTGTTATTGTTATTTTATTGTTTCCTACTTTTCCTGTAACATTGGGGTTTTCCTCTTGTTCTGACACAATTTTTTGAACTGCTGTATTTAAATTTTCATCTGTTACTTCAATATATTCTGCATAGCATAAAAATTATTAACAATAAAACACTTATTACGACTCTTCTTATCTTTCTACCTTTTCCTTTTTTATATAAACATTGCCTACTTGTGCAAATTTTTTATAATCATATTCTATTACGCATTAAATACTCTATCGAATTCTTCTCCATCAATTTTTTCTTTTTCAAGCAATATTCCTGCAACAATATGAAGTTTATCTATGTTATTTGATAAAATCTGTCTGGCTGTATTATATGCGTTGTCTATTATTCTTTTTACTTCCTCATCAATCAAAGCAGCAGTTGCTTCTGAATAATTTTTAGTTTGAGCTAAATCTCTTCCAAGAAATACTTCACCATTGCTTTGATCAAACATAATCGTTCCTATCCTATCACTCATACCATAAACTGTTACCATGCTTCTTGCAATTTGTGAGGCTCTTTCTATATCATTACTTGCTCCTGTTGAAATATCATTTAAGATTAAACTTTCTGCAACTCTTCCTCCAAGTAAAGATACTATTTGTTCTTCCATCGCAGTTTTAGACATAAATGCTTTATCCTCTGTCGGTCTATACATTGTATATCCACCTGCCATTCCTCTTGGTACTATTGAAATCTCATGTACAGGATCTACGGTAGGTAAAAATTTGCTTACAACTGCATGACCTGCTTCATGATAAGCAGTTAATTTCTTTTCATGATCACTTCTAACTTTGTTTTTCTTTTCAGGTCCCATAGTTACTTTAACCATTGCATCTTCAATTTCTGTCATACCAATTTTTTTCTTATTTCTTCTTGCTGCTAAAAGTGCAGATTCATTTAATACATTTTCTAGGTCTGCTCCTGCAAATCCTGAAGTATTTTTTGCAATTATCTTTAGATCTACATCATCATCTAAATTCTTTTTCTTACTATGAACTTCTAATATTTGTTCTCTTGCTTTTACATCTGGAAGTCCTACAACAATTTGTCTATCAAATCTTCCCGCTCTTAATAAAGCTTTATCTAAAACATCAGGTCTATTTGTTGCGGCTAAAACTATTACACCTTCATTTGCTGAAAATCCATCCATTTCTACCAATAATTGATTTAATGTTTGTTCTCTTTCATCATGTAATCAACCAATACCTTCTCCTCTTTCACTTCCTACAGAATCAATTTAATCTATTGTTACATTACATGGTGCATTCTTTTTAGCTTGTTCAAATAAGTCTCTTACTCTTGAAGCGCCAACACCGACGAACATTTCAACAAAGTCTGAACCACTTATTATAAAAAATGGTACTCCCGCTTCTCCTGCAACAGCTTTTGCAAGAAGAGTTTTACCAGTTCCAGGCTGTCCAACAAGAAGAACACCTTTAGGGATTCTAGCTCCCATATCAGTATATTTTTTAGGATTTTTTAAAAACTCTACAATTTCCTCTAATTCTTCTTTCTCTTCATCCACACCTGCAACATCATCAAATGTAACTTTATTTTTCTCTGCTGCATTTATCATTCTTGCTCTACTTTTTCCGAAAGTCATTGTCTTAGTTCCACCTTGGTTGTTTCCAGCATTCATCATAAAGAACCAAAATACAAAGAAAATTATAAGTAAACCAAATGGAGTAAGTAAACCAAGAATTGTTACCCAAATAGATTCCGAATCCTCTTCTAATTTAAAATTTCCAGCTTTTATATAATCCTGTGCGTATGTCATAAAGCTATCTAAACTTGGTATATTTACTTCTTTTTCTAGACTAGCATTATCATTCAATATGACTGCTGCCGAAGTGCCATCAGATGATAACTCTATGCTTGATACATTATTTTCCTCTATATTTTCTATCAATTCAGAATATGTCATTCTTGAATTGCTATTTTCCATTATTGAAGAAATAACTACTATTAAAATTATTCCTATTATTAGCCAAACTGCTAATGATTTAATTCCATTTTTCACTACACTTTCCTCCCTATGTATTGCATAATACCATAATCACATTTTTTTTGCAATAGTTTTTATAATTTTTGAAAAAATATATTTCCTTTATTTACTGATATTTTTATATTTTTGTTTGGAGTTAAATATTTATTTCCAATATTGTTTGCACAAAGTTTTACTATATCATCAATATTTATTTTTTCAATATTTTGAGCTGTACCTATTGTTTTATTTATACCATATAAAATAAGTCTTTTCTTTATAACTATATCTTGTCTATTAAATTCTTTTAAATTTAATATTATATAGCCATCTTGCTCTGATATTTTAATTAAGTCAAATATATCTTTTGTTTCTTTATTTAAATACTTATCTTCTTCATCAACAACTATAGATAATCTGTTTATTGTTTCTATAATATTAGAATTAAATTCTCTTTTTATATATGGTAAAACAATATTTCTAACCTTATTTCTTGTACAATCATTTATAAAGTTTGTTTTATCAATTCTTGGATTTAAATTATTATCCTCACAATATTTTTCTATTTGCTCTCTATCAATTTCTATTAATGGTCTTATGTATTTATTCTTTCTAATAGGTTCTATTCCTTTAAGACCTAATAAACCAGAGCCCCTTAAGACATTCATTATTATTGTTTCTATTTTGTCATTTTTGTTATGTGCAATTGCAATTTTATTTGCTTTTTCTCTTTCTAATATTTCTTCAAAAAAAGCATATCTTATATTTCTCCCCGCTTCTTCTGTTCCTTGTTTTTTATTATTTGCATATTGGATTACATCTATTCTTTTAACATAGTACTTTATTCCATTTTTTTTACAATAATTTTTTACATACTCTTCATCAGAATCCGCTTCTTCTCTAATCTTATGGTTCACATGACAAACTATTATTTCAAAATTTAATTTTCCTTCTTCTTTTATTTTTCTTAAAATATCTAGCATACAAATTGAATCTGGTCCACCAGAAATTCCACAAATTACTTTTTCATTTTGATTTATTAAATTGTATTTTTTTATTGTATTAAAAATTTCATTTTCTATCATATTACTCATCATATCCTCTTGCAAGATTTACAAATTTTGTGTAATTTCCCATCCATAATAGTTTTACAGTTCCTGTAGAACCTGCCCTATGTTTTGCAATTATAACTTCTGAAATATCTTTTTCGTCAGTATCTGGATTATAATAGTCATCTCTATACAAGAACATGACAATATCAGCATCTTGTTCAATAGAGCCTGATTCACGAAGATCTGAAAGAAGTGGTCTATGATCTGTTCTTTGTTCTACAGCTCTTGACAGCTGTGAAAGTGCAACCACAGGTACATTTAATTCTTTAGCTAAAATCTTTAAAGATCTACTAATTTCAGCAATTTCCTGTTCACGGCTACCATTTTTTCTACTACTACTTCCTTGAACTAATTGAATATAATCTATTATGATTAATCCAATATTTTTTTCCATTTTAAGTTTTCTACATTTTGTTCTTATTTCAGTTATAGAAATTCCAGGCGTATCATCTATATATATACCTGCATCTGAAATAGGTCCAATAACTCCTGCAAGTTTCGTCCAATCATCTTCTTCTAATTTGCCTGTCATTAATTTATTACTATCTACCATTGCCTCTATACATAAAATTCTGTTTACGAGCTGTTCTTTTGACATTTCCAAATTAAAAAGTGCAACAGGAACCTTTTCTCTAATTGCTGCATGTGCTGCTATATTTAGTGCAAAGGCTGTTTTGCCCATAGAAGGACGTGCTGCAATTAAAATTAAGTCTGAATCATGAAACCCTGCTGTTTTATCATCTAAATCTACAAATCCTGTTGGTATCCCTGTTATTTTTGATTTCTGATTATATAATTCTTCTAATTTTGTAAAGTTATCTATTAATATATCTTTTATAGGTGTATATGACTTTTGGTTTTTATTTTGAATAATATCAAAGATCTTCTTTTCAGCTCCTGAAAGTATGTCTTCTATATTCTCAGTTTGAGCATATCCTAAATCAATTATTTCATTTGATGTTTTTATCAGTTTTCTTAAAATAGATTTTTCTTCTACTATATCTATATATTTTTGAGCATTTGCAGTTGTTGGTACTTTATCTGGTAGAATTGCCAAATATTCAAAACCGCCAACTTTTTCAAAGCTACCCATTGAAGTTAATTCATTTTTCACAGTAACTAAATCTATTGCATCTGCTCTGTTATATAGGTTAACAATAGCTTCAAATATAAGTTTATTATCTTCTCTGTAAAAATCCTCTGGTGAAAGCTTTTCTACAGCTGCCATTACAGCATCTTTATCTGTTAATGCACTTCCTATAACTGCTTGTTCAGCTTCTATATCATGTGGTGGAATTTTACCTAGTTCCATTTATTTTCCTCCAATTATAAACTCAACACTTCAACTTTTAAGTTTGCTACTACTCCTTCAAATAATTTTATTTGTACTTTCGTAATTCCTAGCATCTTTATTGTTTCCTTAAGTTCTATTTTCTTTTTATCTATTTTTATTCCATATTCGTTTTCTAATTTTTCAGTAATTTCTTTAGTTGAAACCCCACCAAACACTTTGCCATTTTCTCCTGCCTTTACCCTAAACTGTAATTTCATTTTTTCAAGCTTTTCTGCTATTTTAACAGCTTCTTCTTTTTCAATATCTTTTTTGTGTTTAGCGGCATCTTTTCTTGATTGTAATTTTACAAGATTTTGTGGATTTGCTTCTTCAGCCAAGTTTTTAATGAATAAATAATTTCTTGCATATCCATCAGATACATTTACTACTTCGTCTTTTTTTCCTATTGATTTTATATTTTCTTTTAAAATAACTTTCACTATGTATCCTCCTTCCTTTGCTACCTTATTTTACTATAATATAATTCATTTTGCAATACTTTTTTATGAGTAAA
>CAZUHD010000108.1:0-6388 GCA_964620415.1 uncultured Clostridium sp. | reverse complement strand
TATTAGATAATGAAGTCGACAATGAACTAACTAATAGGCAAGAAGATATTTACAAGGAAATTTCAAACGAAGGAAAAATAGAAAAATTAACTAAAGAAATTCACGAGTTATTGCATAAATTATCTAATAGGGATTACATTAATTTTGATGAAAAAAATATAAAATTTGCATATAATTTAATATTAACAGAAATGAATGAATTTGAAATAATTTCAGAATATGAAGTTAACAGAAAATATATGGATTTATTAATACTTCCTAAAAATACAACAAAAGATTATTATTCAATATTAATAGAATTCAAATACTTAAAAAAGAGTGAAGAAAACTTACTTGAAGAAACAAAGGCAAAAGCAAAAGAGCAAATTTTAGAATATAGCAGTTTAGACAAAATAAAAAACATACAAAAATTAAAGAAATACACAGTTGTTGCAGTTGTAGATGAATTATATGTTGATGAAATTTAATATGGATAGAAAAGCAAAAAATTATCTACCAAACAAGACAAAATCTGATAAAAAGGTTATATTTCCTAATCTTTATTAACATAAACAAAAAAGGGGGAGCTCCAAGAGATTATGAAATTGCAGAATTAATTTTTTATGCTGTGAACTGTAACAACAATATTGTATTGTGCCGTACAATTGAAACCTACGTATTGATATTAATAGAAAAATATGGTACAATATACATTAAAATAAATGTTCTAATATAAGGAGTAATATATGAAAGTTGTATTTTATTCAAATTTTTTAACACACCATCAATTACCTTTTTGTTTGGAAATGCAGAAAAGACTAGAAGATAATTTTAAATTTGTATCAACAATGAAAATTTTCCAATGGAGATTAGATTTGGGATTTAAAGATTTAGACAAAGAATATGACTTCGTAATAAGAGCCTATGAAAGTGAAGAACAAAGAGAAAAAGCAAAAAAATTAGCTTTAGAAAGCGACATAGTAATAATTGGTTCAACGACAGATGAATTAATTGAAGAAAGACTAAAGCAAGACAAAATAACATTTAGATATAGAGCAAGAGTATTTATTTTTCCAGATGGATTTTGTAAAACAATATTTAATAAAGAGCAAATGAAATTGTTTTTTGATAGACATATAAAATATAGAAAAAATAAAAATCTTTATTTATTAGCCGCAAATGCTTATGGAGCAAATGATTTTAATAAACTAGGATTATATAAAGACAAGATATATAAATGGGGATATTTTTTACCACTTAACTATTATGATATAGAAAATTTAATAGAGAAAAAGGAAAAAAACGAAAAAATAGAGATAGTATGGGTAGCAAGATTTATAAAATGGAAACATCCAGAAGTAGTAGTAAAATTAGCAAAAAGATTAAAAGAACAAAATTATAATTTTAAAATACGAATGATTGGAACAGGAAAAATTGAACAAAAAATAAGAAATATAATAAAAGAAAAGCAATTAGAAGATGTATTAAAGGTTGTAGGACAAGTATCAAGTGAAGAAGTCAAAAAATATTATGAAAAATCAAATATATTTATTGCAACAAGTGATAGCAATGAAGGTTGGGGAGCAGTAATGAATGAAGCAATGAATGCGGGTTGTAGTGTTGTTGCAAACCAAAAAATGGGTTCAGTACCATTTTTAATAAAACACGGTGAAAATGGATTAATGTATAATACGTATGAAGAATTAGAAAAAAATGTAAAACAATTAATTGAAGACAAAGAACTAAGAAGAAAATTAGCTATAAATGGCTATAAATATATAACAGAAAAATGGACAAGCAAAGTAGCAGTAAATAACTTATTAGAATTATTTGAATCAATAATAAATAAAAGAGAACATAAAATAATGGATGGACCTGCAAGTAAAGCTCAAATTTATAAAATCCAAAAAAATATTGTGTAAAATATTTTATATTATGAAAAACAAATGTAAACATATTTATCTAAATTTACATTTGTTTTTTATTGCTTTTCCGTAAGATAAAACTAATTTTTTGTGAATTTTTTGTGAAACATATTTACATTAAAAATGAGAAATGATAATATTAAAGCAAAATTAAAAACAATAAAAATAAGGAGGGACTATTCGTGATAGAAGTAAAAAATGTCACAAAAAAGTATGGAAACGTTGTAGCCGTAGATGATATTAGCTTTACAATAAACGATGGAGAAGTAGTTGGATTTTTAGGTCCAAATGGAGCTGGAAAAACTACAACAATGAATATGATAACAGGCTATATTGAACAAACAGAAGGGACTATTACAGTAAATGGCTTTGACACAATAAAAAAAGCTAAAAAAGCTAAAAGAGAAATTGGGTATATGCCAGAAGGAGTGCCATTATATACAGATTTAACAGTAAAAGAATTTGTTTCATACATGGCAGATTTAAGAAAGGTAGACAGAAAACAAAAAAAAGAAGACATACAAAATGTTCTTAAAGAAACAGGACTAGATGTTATGCAAAATAAACTTATAAGAAACTTATCAAGAGGACAAAAACAAAGAGTAAGTTTAGCAGGAACACTAGTTGGAAATCCCAAGGTTTTAATATTAGATGAACCTACTGTAGGATTGGATCCTAAACAAATCACAGAAATTAGAAGTTTAATAAAAAATCTTGGAAAAAAACATACCGTAGTATTAAGTTCACATATACTATCAGAGGTAAGTCAAATATGTGATAAAGTAATTATAATAAATAAGGGTAAAATAGTTGCAGTAGATACACCAGATAATTTAGAGAAGAAAGTATCAAATAACAATGTCCTTTATGTAACAGTTGAAGATACTGAAAATAAGATGAATACAATAAAAGAAAAAGTTTCAGGAATAAAGGATATAAAATTAGTTAAGGAAAACGAAGATGGAACAAAACAATATGAAATATCTGGAGAAGAAAATGTAAATTTAAACAAAACAATATTTAGTGAATTTGCTAAAGAAAATATAACAATATTTGAAATGAAAAAACCAGAAGCAACACTAGAAGATGCATTCATGAAAATCATAAAAGAAGGAGGGGAAAACTAATGGGAGCAGTAATAAAAAAAGAATTAAAAAACTATTTTTTATCACCAATAGGATATGTAGTAATAGGAATATTTTTACTTGCATTTAGTACATTTTTCTATTTAACAGCAATACAATCTTCAACAGTGGATTTAACTTATGTCTTTTACTATATAGCATTATATGGATTAATGTTTGTAACACCTCTTATAACAATGTCAGCATTTTCAGGAGAAAAGAAATCTGGAACAGACCAATTATTATTAACAGCACCAGTAAGTATGACAGGAGTTGTTATTGCTAAGTTTTTAGCAGCACTATTATTAATAATGATCCCTACTCTATGTACTTTACTATATTTTGGAATTCTAAGCTTTTGGGAAGTCCCAAATATTCCAATTTATTTAACAAGTATGTTAGGATTCTTATTACTTTCAATGACATTTATTTCTTTTGGAATAATGGCTTCAAGTTTTACTGAATCTCCTATAATTGCAGGAATTTTAACATTTGCACTTATTTTTGCAACAACATGGGGACCTTATGAAATTGAGAGTATATCAAATTTATCTTTAATAGATCAATTTATAAACTTTTTATATGGACAAATAGACATAACATCAATTGTGCTATTTGTATCAATTACAATATTGTGCCTTTTAATTACTATAATAATAATGCAAAGAAAGAAAAGCATAAAATAGGGAAAGGAGAGGGAAACTTTGAAAAAAGAAAAGAAAATAAAAAAGGAAAAGACAGCCGAAGAAAATAAAGAAAAGCTTGGAACCAAATTCATAAATACAATAAAAAAGAGATGGTTAATAAGTAGAACAAATACAATTCTATTAATTGCAATACTTGTTGCTATTGTGGTACTAATAAACTCATTTGTTTCATCATTAGAATTGACACCAATAGATTGTACAACAAATAAAGAATATACATTGACAGATTTAAGTAAAGAGAAAATTAAAGATATAGACAGCGATATTAATATTTATTTTGTTGGATATGGAGAAGACTCTACAGAATATACACTTGCAAAGCAATACAATAAAGTAAACCCAAAAATAAATGTAGAAATAGTAAATACAGAAGAAAGAATAGACTTAGTAGACAAATATGGACTTACAGATGACTACTATGTAATAATAATAGAAAATGGGGATAGATCTAAAATGCTATCATCATCAGATTTATATACAACAGATGGTAATATGGAAACGATGGATCTAACAGAAGAAAAATTTACTTCATCTATACTAAATGTAATAAGTGAAGATGTCCCTAAAGTTTACTTCTTAGAAGGATACTCTAACTATACATTAGATTATGGAGGAGGAATGTATTATTTATCAGTATATTTAGATAATGAAGTATTAGAATATGAACGACTAAATTTATTAAAAACAGGAAAAATACCAGATGATTGTGATACATTAGTTATAACTACTCCAACAAAAGACTTTGACGATTTAACAAAAACAGAAATAAGAGAATACATCAAAAGAGGTGGTAACATACTATGGCTTAACTCGGCATATGGCGAAAAACTAGAACTAACAAATGTAAATAAAATTTTAGCAGAATATGGATTAAATCCATTTGATGTTGGATATATATATGAAACAGATGAAGATAGAGTATTGTTAAATTTACAATCATGTATTGTAGAAGATGCAATAGGATATACTAAAATAGACGAACACCTAAAAGATTATGCTTTATTAACATGTACAAAAATAAATGTAAATGAAGAAAAAAAGGGTGAACTTGGAATTGAAGAAGAAGACTTAATAACTTCTGGAGAAACAAGTTATTTTAGAAGCAATGTAGCAAACACATCAACTTCTACTGATGGAGATGAACAAGGAAGTTTCGTAATAGGCAGTATATTTACAAGAAAAATAGAAGATTCATCAGAAGAATCAGAAGAAAAAGAAGATGAGGAAAATAACGACGAAGAAGAAAAAGACGAAAAAACATCTAAGCTTATAATAATAGGAAATCAAGAATTTATTACAGACAATCAAATAGCAAGTAACATTATGCCAATGATATATATAGAAAACAACAAGGATTTAGTATTAAATTCTATTTCATATTTAACAGATCAAGATGTTGGGATTTCAATAAGAAAGAGCCACACAAGTACAAGTAACTTTACGGCAACAGATGCACAGAGATCTTTAATAATGAAAGTAATATTTATCATTCCAATAGCAATAATAATTGTGGGAATTATAGTATGGCAAGTTAGAAGAAGAAAAAAATAAACATAAAAAATAAAAAACTCCTATATAATTTATATGGGAGTTTTTTGTATGATTATATTTACTTTAATAGGAGCATTTATTGGTGCAGGATTTGCATCTGGTCAAGAAATATATTCTTTTTTTTATAGATATGGTAAAAAAGGAATTATAGGAATTATATTAAGTGGAATTATTTTAGGATATGTAATTTATAAAGAATTAAAACTAATATATAAATATAAAATAAAAAATTATAAAGATTTTCTAGATTTAATATTTGCTAAAACACCTAATATAAGCAAAATAAATAATATACTTGTGAATTTATTTTTATGTATTTCTTTTTTTATAATGATAAATGGATTTGGAGCATATTTTAGTCAAGAATATCGGCATAAATAGTATTTTAGGAAGTACAATACTTGCAATAATTTCATATATAATTTTTTTGAGAAATATAGAAAGTATAACAAAAATAAACAGCATTGTAGTACCAATATTAATATTTTTCATCTTAATAGTTGGTATAGAAAATATTGCACAAATAGATTTTAATCAAATTGGTATGAACATACAACCTAAAAACAGTATGTTTTTTATAATTCAAGCTATATTATACTCAAGTTATAACTTGATATTAATAATACCTGTAATAACAAATTTAGAAAAATATATAAAAAATAATAAACAAATAAAAAGAATTGCAATAAATACAGCAGCAATAATTACTATCATATCAATATCAACCTTTCTTTTGCTTGTAAATGTTGATAAAAATTTTAATGACCTTGAAATGCCAGTTGTATATGTAATAAAAAATAAATTTAGTAGATATAGTTTTATATATGAGATAGTCATATTAATTTCAATATTTACAACAGCAATATCAGTAGGAATGAGTTTCTTAAACAATGTAATTCAAGATAAAAGAAAATTAAAAGTATATTCACTTTTACTATGTATTATTAGCATATTAGTATCAAGAGTGAAATTTTCCGTATTAGTTAATATAATGTTTCCTTTATTTGGATATTTAGGAATTTTACAAATTTATTTTCTAGCAAAAACTCACGGCAATTTAATAAATTTTAAATTTTTTGTAACAATTCTGTAATATATATGA
>CAZUHD010000107.1:0-6416 GCA_964620415.1 uncultured Clostridium sp. | reverse complement strand
CGGAAGGAAAGAACGGTATTGAAGAGCGGAATGGAAAAGCGGAATTAAAAAACGGCATTGAAGAACGGAAAAGAGGAAAAACAAAGAGAAATTGCAAAGAAGATGCTACAAAAGGGAAATGATATAACCTATATAGCAGAAATAACTGGACTTGCAGAAGAAGAAATTAAAAAAATAGAAAAAGAATAAATATATTTGAGGAATTGTTTGTATAATAGTTCCTCAACTTTTTTTGAATCTCTTTTAAGTAATGCTACCACCTTCTGAATTAATTATTTTAAAAGCTTTTGGCTCGATAAGTATAAAATATGTACATTTTTAGTTTCCAATTTATTTATATTCTTGGTTCTTCTATAAATAATTTAAAAGAATATAGTAGAACTGTATTTTCTTGTAAATAAGTAGTTTTATATTTTTAGTGTTCTATTGTAAATTCAATAATTTTATAGATTTTAGTTTCAAGTAATACATTCTTATTTTATCATTAACACATGATTCTAAATTAAAAATTTTCATTGCATATTCATTTGAATCTTTTTTACAAATATAACCTATCCTTACGTACTTAAAATCTAATATCAATCCTTCCATTATACTTTTCATATTCTTTTAATTCGTTATTTGAATTTTTATCTTATTAACAATTATTTTAAAAAGTATTTATTTTATGGTGTCCCCGAGTGGACTTGAACCACCGACACCAAGTTTAGGAAACTTGTGCTCTATCCAGCTGAGCTACGAGGACATTTATATAACACTAATAGACAATTACCTTTTTACAACTATTTTTGTCCATTTTTTCAAATCTATTTGAATTTTAAAAGCTTTTAGGAAGCAACTGTTTTAAAGCTATAAGAACTAACTATTTTATTATAACAAGTTTTCTATAAAAAGTCAATAAGACGACATTATGTAAAATATATGAAATTATTAAATTTCTAAATGTAATTTTACTGTAAAAGACACTATAAAAATAAATAGTAGTTCTCAAAAAAAAGAGTTGCCTTAGCAACTCTTTTAAATAATAAAAATTTTAAACTTTTATTTTATACCGTCAAAATAATCATTTTTTCTCTTAAAGTAAACTAATAAAACTAAAAGTACAATTAATGAAGTTGTAATGACTGCATTTTTTCCAGTGAAAGGTAAGTCATTATTTGATGTTGTTGGGTCTTCTTTACCAGTACTTGGTTCTCCACCACCAGAAACATTTCCAAAATCAGCCCATTTGAAGTCGTTACTACCATAGAAGAACATGTACCAAGCACCATCATCATAAACGTTACTTAACGCTAAAGTCACAGCCTCTTGAGGTATGTATTTTCCATTTTCATCGTCAGATTTTACATATAAATAGTAATATGCATCATCTACCACGTTAGGTACATTTATAGCCGGAACACCATGGCTGGAGTCGTAAGCAATTCTATTCTCGTTTGGATCTTGTAATACTTGATCATACAATCCAGAGCTAGATTTAGCAAAGTTTAATAAATCAGCAAAACCAGAACTATCTTGATTTTTTATTTTCTGTAAAATAGAAGTATCAGTTATCCTTCCTATCTTAACTTGCATTTTTCTAAGAGTCTCATCACTTGACGTAAAATTCATAACAATCTGAGATGCATCATAGGTTAAGAATGTGGCAAAAAAAGCATCACTATATTTAGGCTCAGCAAATCTTTCTAGTTTTTTTCCATGAAAACAAAGTTTTTTATCCTCATAGATAGATACATATAAATCTTGGTTCAACTCCACATATTTCGTTATGTCACCAGTCAAGCTAGAGTCATCATGTCTAGACAATACTATTCCTGTAGTATTACTATCTATTTCTGCAGGAGCAGTGTCAGTGCTAGTTATAAGACATTGATACCAGGATTCCGACTTAGATGCTACACCTGTTATTTCAAGTGCCGCATCATATCTTCCATCTTTAACTACTTTAAATGTTGCATTAGAAAAATCTGTAAGATTTGCATTTCCTGAATTTTGAGAATCGCCAGGAGTAGATGGATCTGGCGTTTCACTTGGATTTGGTGTTTCGCTTGGATCTGGAGTTTCACTTGGATTTGGAACTTCATTGTCTGGAGTATTGTTAGTACTATCAGTTACTGCAATGTCTGAACTAATCTCATCTGAAGAAGTAGAATTGGTAGAATTATCCTCTACTACATCTACAGCATAGCTATTAACGCCTAAAAAGGCTAATAATAGTGATAAAACAAGTATTTTAAATAGCATTCGTTTTTTTTCAATTGATTTCATTTGTTTTCCCCCTTAATAATTAAAATAATATATTATTTTTTATATTCTATAGATTACACTTATTTTTTTTACTTGTCAATAGAAAAATTAGAAAAATTTTTAAATAATGATTACAATTTTATTACAAATGTTACAAATATTACAAATACCATATAAAACTGTATAATTGCTTAATTAAGATTCCGTAAATAAAAATACTTATATAAGGCTTTTTTGTGATTTTTATCAAATCTAGAAAAAATTTTTCAAGGGCTATTTTCTAAAAATTATAATCTTGTGATATTCCATATTTTGTAATAATTTCATCAATTATTACAAAAATATTACAAAATTGTTACACAATTGTAATATTTAAATTCAAACATTGATATATC
This sequence comes from uncultured Clostridium sp., assembly GCA_964620415.1. Taxonomy (GTDB): domain Bacteria; phylum Bacillota; class Clostridia; order TANB77; family CAG-508; genus CAG-269. The sequence continues at coordinate 3,774 of CAZUHD010000107.1, read as the reverse complement.
AATACCTTTTTAATTAATTATACGGATTAAGCACTTAAGCAAGCCAATTAACATAAATTAGAGCACACATAAAGGTTGATAATTAAGCATTTTTTTAGAAATATTACAAAATCATATACCATAAAATCAAATACAGATTTTTACCATATAATGTACGTGAGTTTGTGTATTTTCAATAGTTTTGTGCATTTTAAGAAATTTTTATTATACTGTTTCATCATATTTTAATAATATTGACTTTTATATTTTTTTTGATATAATAACATTAATTATATAAAACAATTAAATATTTCTTAGTTTAAATTTTTACTTTTAAAGCAAAAATATGGTACAATTCTTAAAAAATTCATTCTTTCACTATAATCAATTTAGAGCAAAAACAAAAAACTTCCTACCATATATATTGTTTTATATTAAAACTATAAAATTACAAGAGGTGGTTATATGAAACAAGATTTTGTTAATAAAAAGTCATCTGTAAATACAAAAGTAAAAAAACATAAAAAAATATATGAAATTAATCTAATGGCATTAATAGTATTAATACTTGTACCATGTTCTATTGTAGTTTATGCGATAAATGATAAACAACCAAAAGAAAATGAGAATCAAGATGACGTAACAATTGCCTTAAATAATGATAATGCATTAAATAATGAAACTACAAATGATGTTCTTACAGCAGATGATGCTTCAAATGAAAGCACAGAACAAGAAGCACAACAAAATCAAGATTTGGGAACATATGTAGCTTCTGATGGATCAACATACCATACAATAGGAAGTATTAATATTCCAAAACTTGGAATAGAATACCCTATTTTATCTGATACATCACCTAGTCTTTTAAAAATATCAGTATGTAAATTTTGGGGAAGTAATCCAAATGAAGAAGGTAATTTATGTATAGCAGGGCATAACTATAGGAATGCAAAATTTTTTAGTAAAGTTTCATCCTTAGAAGATGGAGATATTATTGAAATTACAGATTTAGAACAAAGAACTGAACAATATTCAGTTTATGATAAATATACAGTTTTACCTAATGATAACAAATGTACAACTCAACTTACAAATGGAAAAACAATAGTAACCCTTATTACTTGTACAAACGATAATAAACAAAGGTATATAGTTCAAGCTGAAAAAATATAACTTATATTCAACCCTAAATACATCTTTTTTACTATTCTACTTACTTTAAATTGAAATATAGTTTCAATAAATTTAATTATTGAAACTATATTTTTTATTTTTATTTTTAAATAAAATTATTACATCTTTAATATCCTTATGAACAAAAGAAAGATAAGTGTGTCCATGACTATTACTTTGTTTTACAAACATATCAAACTCTTCATTTTTTTACAATTGTATTATAATAGAAATAACAAAAAAGATGTTAAAAATGAATTTACCAATAGAGCAAATAATTCAAATAACAGGGCTAAAAATAGATAAAATTAAACAATTACAAAAAAATAGGAAATTTTTTAAAAGCAGGAAGCAATATACTTCTTGCTTTTATTAAACTTATACTAGTAACTGTGAATTGTAACAAACAATCTAAAATATGTTACTATTTATGAAATAAAGCATAGTTACTGTTTTTTGTAAATGAAGTGTACTTGCAACAGTTGATGTTAAAAAGTTAGAGGGACATTTGGAAACTACATTTACTATACACATACTAAGCAAAATAAATTCCAAGATACAATATCTGTTTTTGATATAATGTAAATGGAGAGAGAAAAATTTGCTCGAACAAAAAATAAAAGAATTAAATGAATTTATATTTAATTCTAGTAATAGAGAAGATTATAAGCAAAATTTAATATATAGGAAATATCCTATATTCAAACAAATTAATATAATGTATTGGATTGGTTGGAAGAACAAAAAGAGAAGTATTGAAATGAATTTATAATGATTTTATTGGTATAAATCTATTTTAAAATTTTTGTTCAGGGAATTTTTATAAAAAATTCACATTCTAAATTGATATATTTAATAATGAGGAACTATTATACAAACAATTCCTCAAATATATCTATTCTTTTTCTATTTTTTTAATTTCTTCTTCTGCAAGTCCTGTTATTTCTGCTATATAGGTTATATCATTTCCTTTTTGTAGCATCTTCTTTGCAATTTCTCTTTTATTTTTTTCCATTCCGCTCTTCAATACCGTTCTTTCCTTCCGTTTTTTCATTCCGTTCTTTTATTCCGCTCTTCTTTTCCTTTTTCTTTGGCTGCTGTTAATCCAGAGTTATAGTTTATTAAAGCTTTTTGCCTTGATTCATATAAATCCCATTCCTTTGAATCCATACTCATTCTATCTATTACATCTATCGCTTTTTGTATCTCTTTACTCTCCTTCCTTACCTTTTCCACTTTGTCCTCCTTTCCACATATTAACCATAACCATGAATTTAACATATTACTTTTACTTGCTTCTAAGTTCTTCTTCATAAACTTTTTTAGTTCTATAAAATGCATCTCTAGCCTATCTGTAACTAGTTCATCTTCTTTCTTATATCCTAAATCTATATATGCTTCATCTGTTGCCTTTTCAAATTTCATGTGTGCTATATTATAAAAACTATTTCTTTTAAAATAATCAAAACATAATATATTTATTACTATTATCTTACTTAATTCTTTATAGTCTTCTTTCGTTTTTAGGTCTAGTGAGGCTATAGATGCCATATAATATGCACTTCTCTTCTCTATATTGTATTCATTTTGCACTTGCATTTCTATATTTATTACAGTATCTTTATCTACTCTTGCTTTTATATCTAGTGTTCCTGCTTTACTTTCTGTTGTCTCTCTAGTTAGCTCTGAATCTAGTACTTCTACTTCTTGCATTTTTATATTTAATATTGATTCCAATAAACTTTTTAATAAGTCATTGTTATCATCACTAGAAAATACTCTTTTAAATACTATATCTGAAGATAGTGGTAATCTTTTGTTATCAGAATTCAATAATTCCTCCATGTTTTATTCCTCCTTTATTTTATCATATTTGTTGTACCATTTCAAGTACTAAAAAAATATGATATATAAAAATTTAGCAATAAAAGCCTTAATTGCCTTTTCCACTAATCCCCCTTTCTTTTTTATTTCTTTTTTTGATTTTTATTAGATATTTTGAAATTAAAACTTAAAAATAAAATTAAATTAATAAATAAAATTAAATTAATAAAAAACTCTTTGATTTTAAATATCTACAAATCTTAATTTAAATTATAAGCAATATAAGTATTTATTGCTTATAATATTAAACCATAGAAATTAAGAAATTGCAAGTATTTTTTTAGATAAAAATATTTAAAAACAATCTAAAATATGTTACTATTTATTTGCAGAAGAACCAAAAATATAAATAAATTGGAAAATAAAAATGTACATATTTTATATTTATCTAGCCAAAAGCTTTTAAAATAATTAATTCAGAAGGTGGTAGCATTACTTAAAAGAGATTCAAAAAAAGTTGAGGAACTATTATACAAACAATTCCTCAAATATATTTATTCTTTTTCTATTTTTTTAATTTCTTCTTCTGCAAGTCCAGTTATTTCTGCTATATAGGTTATATCATTTCCCTTTTGTAGCATCTTCTTTGCAATTTCTCTTTGTTTTTCCTCTTTTCCGTTCTTCAATGCCGTTTTTTAATGCCGCTTTTCCATTCCGTTCTACAATTCCGTTTTTTAATGCCGCTTTTCCATTCCGCTCTTCAATACCGTTCTTTCCTTCCGTTTTTTTATGCCG
>CAZUHD010000106.1:0-6497 GCA_964620415.1 uncultured Clostridium sp. | reverse complement strand
TGGTGTTGGATTTTTTCCTATATATGTATCTTTAAATAATACATCAAACTCATCTTTTTTTAATTTGTCGTAATAACACTCAAGCATGCTTGTAAATAATGTCTTTCCAAATTTTCTTGGGCGTAAAATCATTTTTGTTGGATTTGCTGTGTTTTCTAATTTCTCTATATACATTGTTTTATCTACATAGATATATCCTTCTTTTTGTAGTTTTTCATAGTCACTTACACCACTTGATATTTTTTTCATTTTTTTAAAGCTCCTTCCATTAAAGTTTTTTGCTTTATTCTCATACCTTTTACACATTATTATAATATATTCATTTTCTTTTTTCAATGCCTAAAATTCTGTTTTTACCTTTTTTTCTAAAGTCTGACGGCTTAAACTATCAAAAATAATAATTTAATAGTGTCCCATAAATTTGAATGTGTCAATTTTTTATTTTTTTCGTTGTTAATTTATTTTTTTGCTATAACTGTAAAGATTACATAATTTGAAATTATAACAGGTTCAAGAAAAATTTTTAATTTAGGTTTTTTAAGAAACAATTTAAGTAGTTAAATCTATTTATTTTCAATAGCTTTGTACTTTTTTTCATTATTTTATCCCGATAAATTTAGAAAAAATATGGAAAAATAAAACCCAAAGTGATATAATTAGAAAAACTAATGAAGGAGGAAGAAAAGTGGACGAGAATTTAAAAGAAAAATTAATTAACAAAAAAGAATCAGGCTGGAATAACTTACCAAATGATACGTTTAATCAAATATTTGATTTTTGTAATGGATACATAGATTTCTTAAATCATTCCAAAACAGAAAGAGAATTTACTTCCAATGCAATTAATCTAGCTAAAGAAAATGGCTTTAGAGATGTAAATGAAGTAGAAAATTTAAAAGCAGGAGATAAAGTATATTTTGTAAATAGAGATAAAAGTGCGTATCTAGCTATAATAGGTGAACAAAAACTAGAAGAAGGCTTACATATAGTTGGAGCACATATAGATTCGCCAAGATTAGATTTAAAACCAAATCCATTATATGAAGAAGGAGAATTGGCATACTTTAATACACACTATTATGGTGGAATAAAAAAATATCAATGGACTACAATTCCTTTAAGTATACATGGTGTAATTATAAAAGCAAATGGAGAGAAAATAACAATAAATATTGGAGAAGATGAAAAAGATCCCATATTTACTATTACAGACTTATTACCACATTTAGCAAAAGAACAGGAAACAAAAAAATTGGGAAATGCAATAGAGGGAGAAAATTTAGACTTACTAGTTGGAAGTATCCCAGTTTTAGATGATAAAGCAAAAGATAAAGTAAAATTAAATATATTAAAAATTTTAAATGAAAAATATGGAATTACAGAAGCGGATTTTGTAAGTTCTGAATTAGAACTTGTACCAGCCTTTAAAGCACGCTCTTTAGGGTTTGATTATGGAATGGTTGCAGGATATGGACAAGATGATAAAGTATGTAGCTATACAGCCTTAAAAGCTTTAATGGAAATTACATCTCCTAAGAAAACAGCTATCTGTATATTGTCAGATAAAGAAGAGATAGGAAGCATGGGAAATACGGGAATGGAATCACATGTTTTTGACTATTTTGTTTCAGAATTATTAAATAAAACAGGAGAAAATAGAGTTAATTTATTAGATAAAATATTTTGTTATTCAAAAATGTTATCATCAGATGTTGATGCAGGATTTGATCCATTATATGCAAGTGTATCTGATACATCTAATGCAGGATTTTTATCAAAAGGTGTTACACTTAATAAATACACAGGTGCACGAGGAAAATCTGGAGCATCAGATGCGAATGCTGAATTTGTTGCATGGGTAAGAAATCTCTTTGAAACAAACAACATAAAGTATCAAGTATCAGAACTTGGAAAAGTAGATGTTGGAGGTGGAGGAACTATTGCATATATTTTAGCAAATAAAGGTGTAGATGTAATAGATTGTGGTGTGCCAGTTCTTTCAATGCATGCTCCTTATGAAGTAACAAGTAAATTTGATATTTATGAAGCATTTAGAGCTTATAAAGCATTTTGGGAAAAAGACTAATGCAAAACCTCAAGCTGTATCCTTAAAATTTATGGATTAGCTTGAGGTTTTAAAGTTATATATTTATCTTATGAAATTTGTAAAATGTGTAGTTTCTGGAGTAGGAAGATGAATACCCTTTTCTTTACCCGCTTCAATACATTTTAAATAATATGCCATATTTTTACCAAGAATCCTCATAATCTGCATACCTTCTTCATCTTTTCTTACCTCTTCTGGTGTTGATCCATGAACCATATTCCAATACCTTGATGAAATAATAGGCATTTGAGAAATACCAAAATACTTGTTAAGTTGATCATAAGTTGCAGTAGTTCCAGCTCTTCTAGCGGAAATAACAGAACTTGCAGGTTTATATAAAAATATGTTTCCTTTTCCTGATTGGAAAGCCGAATAGAAAGCTCTATCCATAAAGCTTGTAAGATTACCGACTTCCTGCTGCATAATGTACAGGTGTTCCAAATACAAAACCATCTGCATCTTTTGCTTTTTCTATAAAAATATTTACTACATCATTAAAAATACATTTACCTAAATCTTTACATTTACCACAACCAATGCAACCACCAATAGGGTTATTTCCAATCCAAAATATTTCTGAATCAATCCCTTGTTCGATTAAGCTTTTTTGAACCTCAGCTAAAGCTGTATAAGTACAACCCTCCTTATGTGGACTTCCATTTACTAATAAAACTTTCATAAAAAATAATCCTTTCAAATTTGTTCTTTATAATAATATGTTAGAAATATTAATAATAACTCCCAAAAAATAATTTTTGGGAGAATATGTTTACTTAATTTCTTTAGTAGTTTTTATGAGTTTTCGTTATCTTTTAAGTCTAATTCAATTTTATAAATTTCGTAATCATTGTCAATAACTTTGGTTTCAAGTTTGTCAATAAATAGCGTTGCTTTAAAATCTTTTATCGACTTATCAATAGCACTTTTAAGTTCTTTACTAACTCCTATTGATAAAGTCTTTATAGGTGTCTTTAAAGATACATTATTATTTGTCTTTGCACCTCTAGCCTGACTTATAATCTCAATTATTTGATCTCCTAATTCTTTTTCTACATTAAAATCATAATTTAAAGGTTTGATTTCTGTTGTATGAATAGAAAAATTATTATGGTATAATTCTTGAAATATTTCTTCTGTTATAAATGGGAAATATATACTAAAATCTTGTAATAATTTATATAACAATATATAAACAGTCTTTTGACCACTATATCTTGCTTCATCTCCAAATTCCTCTGGTCTATATAATCTATGTTTTACTATTTCAATATAGTTATCACAAAATTCCCAAAAGAACTTTTCTAAAATATTTAGTGCTAAACCTACTTCATATTCATCTAAATAATTAATAAATTGTTTTTCCATCTCTTGGAAACGACCTAAAATCCATTTATCAATATATTCAAAATTATCAAATTCTTTGTCCTCATAGTCTGATAAATGCATTTCAACAAATTTAGCTACATTCCAAATTTTGTTAACTAATTTTTTACCACGTAGTAACGTTTCTTCACTAAATACAATATCTGCTCCTAATCTTCCTGTACCTGCCCAATACCTAATAACATCTGCAGAATATTGTTTTATTAAATCCATTGGGTCATGTTTGCTATTTCCTTTGCTTTTGCTTATTTTTTCTCCTTTATTTGCCATAACAAATCCTGAAATCATTACATTATCCCATGGTCTTTGTCCAAAATGATAAAAGCTCTTAACTATGGTATAAAAATCCCATGTTCTAATAATTTCACTTGCATTTGTTCTTAAACTCATTGGTTTTAAAATATCTTCATAGTTTTCTTTTTCTCCGTATCTCATATTTATAAGTGGTGTTACAGATGATGTAGCCCAAGTATCCATTATATCTGTATCTGGAACGAACTCTTTACATCCGCATTTAGGACACTTATCAATTTTTGGAGAATCTACTAAAGGATTTACTGGTAAATCTTCTTTTTTTGCAAAAACTGGTTCTCCACATTCTTTACAATACCAAACTGGAAATGGAACACCAAAATATCTTTGTCTTGAAATGCACCAGTCCCATGCAATATTATTTACCCATTCATCAAATCTTGCGTGCATATATGCTGGATGCCAGTTTATTTCATTTCCGATTTTTAAAAAGTCTTCCTTATGGTTCATAATATCTATAAACCATTGTTTCATAACAGTATATTCAACTTCTTTTCCACATCTTTCATGTGTTTGAACTTCATGTTCTAATTCTTCAACTTTAACTACATAGCCACCTTCTTGTAAATCTTCTATTATTTTCTTTCTAGCATCTTTTATTTTTAGACCACCATATTTTGGAACTTCATCAATTATTTTACCATTATCAGTAAATATATATTTCAATGGTAGTTTATATTTTTTCCACCATTCAATATCAGTTTGATCTCCAAAAGTACAGCACATTACTATTCCTGTTCCTTTATCCATATCTACTTTTTCATCTGCCATTATTGGAACTTCTACATCTATTACAGGAATATGTGCAGTTTTTCCTATTAAGTGTTTATGTTTGCTATCTTCTGGATTTACAAATACACAAACAATCGCAGGTAAAAGTTCTGGTCTTGTTGTTGCAATAGTAAATTCTTCATTATCTTCCACGGTTTTGAAATTTATATAATTAAATGTTGTTTTAATTGTTTTTGTTTCTAATTCAGCTTGTGCTATTGAAGTTAAACATTCATTACACCATAAAGCAGGAGCATCCTTATGATAGCAATGTCCTTTTTCAACTAGGTCTAAGAATGATGTTTGACTAATTTTAATAGTTGATGGTGCTACTGTTTTATAATGAATATTCCAATCTGTACTTACACCCATTTTACTAAACAATTCTTTAAAATCTGCTTCATATTTATTTGTAGTTTCATAGCATAGCTCTGAAAACTTTTCTCTTCCTATTTCATGAGCTCTTTTACCTTGTTCTTTCTCTACTAGTCTTTCACTAGGTAATCCATTATCATCAAATCCAAATGGATAAAATATATTATATCCTCTTAATCTTTTATATCTTGCTAACATTTCTGTTTGAGTATATGAAAATATATGTCCAATATGAATTTTTCCATTTACTGTTGGTGGTGGAGTATCTATTGAGTATATTTTTTTTCCATTTCTTTTAAATTCATAAATTTTATTGTTCTGCCAATATTTTAACCATTTTTCTTCTTTTTCTAATGCATTATATTTTTTATCTAACATGCTACACTCTCCTCTTTATTTATTCGTCAAATCCATTTTTTATAAGAAACTTTTATGTATATTATGAAAGCTATTTTACCTCTATTTATCAGATCTGTCAATAGTTTGACAAATATATCAGTAAATTTCCCTCATACTAAAAAAATTGATATTTGATAATCATTTTATCATTTTTTTAGATTTTAAATTTTCTATTATTTTTTTATCTTCAGAAAGTTGCTTAATTGTGCTATTAAATAGCAAGAATACCTAGTTAAGATGTAATTTTTTTGTTTCCTTGCAACACTAGATACTATTTGAACCTTTTGTTGTTGACAGCAAGAGCTTCAATCACAGTCATATTGTTATTTTTTGCAAGCCTTTTTGATTTTTCATTCTACAAAAAATAAGAAATAAATTTTTTGAAACAAAATATTTCCATTTAAAAAATTCTTAAAAAAAGTTTTTGCAATTAATTAATATTTTTATTTATAATATCTTCCTTACTATTTGCATAAAATATAAATATCAATATTGACAAAACTAAATATTTTATACTAAAATATATAATTAGAATAAAAATTTAGCTCCTGCTAGCAATAGTATGGCAGCAGTCAATAATGATTTAGAGAGTTCTTTGAGCTCTCTTTATTATTTTATAAAGAATTCTACAATTTTTTTATCTATTAAGTTTATATTTCTTTAGATACTTCTGTAGAAGATGTATTATTGTTTATTTTATCATACAAGTCTGTTCCCAAATTTACACAACACTTAGGATATTTTTTATTTTCTTTTTTTAAAGTTAAAGGCAGTACATTTAATGTACCATTTTTTAAGTTATCATTTTTGTTTAATACAATAGTGCAACCCACCGAATTCGTTACCTATATTATATCCAAAGTTAACTTTAATTATAGAACCACGAACATATCGCCTGGATTTAGATAAATCAAAGGTTCTTTCATTATCATGATATATTGCAAAATCATTAATCCAATAAGCTAATAAATGACCTTGTTTAAATTCTTTCAAATTAATATGTGTTAAAAAAGATAAATTTAATTAATTTATAGAGTTATCTTTATGTTGTATTGCTTTATTTTTAATATCATCCATATTTATAGTTATTCTCCTATTTATTTTCATATTTTTTTCTATTCTTAATAGAAAAAGCTAAAACACATCAATA
>CAZUHD010000105.1:0-6583 GCA_964620415.1 uncultured Clostridium sp. | reverse complement strand
AAAACTTACTTAAAGAAACAAAGGCAAAAGCAAAAGAGCAAATTTTAGAATATAGTAATTTAGAAAAAATAAAAAGCATACAAAAGTTAAAAAAATACACAGTTGTAGCAGTAGTAGATGAACTATATGTTGACGAAATTTAATTAAATAACAAAATATAAATATTCATAAAAAATAAGAAAAATCGAAAATGTTTCTTATTTTTTGCTGTGAACTGTAACCAAATTTCATTTTTTTATCCTGAAGTTTTACGAAAAATACTTGACAAATTTAAGGAAAGAGAGTAAAATATAAACTGTTACAAGATGAAGGAAAATCCTTCCACCTTAACATATTTGGAAAAGGTAACGATTTAACAAATTATTTATGTGTTAATTTGGCTTGTCTTGTAACAAAGAAAGGTCATTTTTTTGACTTAAATAATTTTTAGGGGGTGTTTTATATAATAAAACAAGAATTACCAATTAATGATAAAATTAAAGCAAGAGAAGTACAACTAATAGGAGATACAGGAGAAATGTTTGGAGTTGTAGATATAAATACTGCACTTGAAAAAGCAGAAGAAAAAGATCTAGACTTAGTACTTGTTTCCCCAAACTCCAATCCACCAGTTTGTAAAATAATGAACTATGGAAAATATAAATTTGAACAGTCTAAAAAAGAAAAAGAAGCTAAGAAAAAACAAAAAGCAATTGAAATAAAAGAAATAAGAATTACACCAAATATTGAACAACATGATTTTGAATTTAAAGCAAAAAATGCAAGAAAATTTATAGAAGATGGAAATAAACTAAAAATTACAATTAAGTTTAAAGGCAGAGAAGTTAACAATTCTAAATTAGGTGAAAATGTTTTAAATAAATTTATTGAAAATTTATCAGATATAGCAGTAGTTGAAAAACGCCCTAAATTAGAAGGTAAAAGTATGTCTATTATGCTAGCTAAAAAAGCATAAATATATAAAAATTAAAATTGAAAGGAGTTTTTATCATGCCTAAAATGAAAACAAATAAAGCTGCAAAGAAAAGATATTCTTTAACAGCTACAGGAAAAGTAAAGAGAACTTCAGCAGGTAGAAGACATCTGCTTGCAAATAAAACTAAAAGACAAAAATTAAGCAGCAGAAGACCAGAATCGTATGCTGATAAAACTTGTGAAAAAACTATAAAGAAATTATTACCATATGAATAGAAAGGAGTAAATAGAAGATGGCAAGAGTTAAAACAGCTAATATAACAAGAAAAAGACATAAAAAAATATTAAAGCAAGCAAAAGGTTACTATGGTGCAAAGCACTATAGATATAGAATGGCTAACCAAGCTGTGCTTAAATCTTTATCTTATTCTTATGTAGGAAGAAAAGATAAGAAAAGTGATTTTAGAAAATTATGGATTGCAAGAATTAATGCAGCAGCAAGAGCTAATGGTCTAACATATAGTAGATTAATTGCAGGACTTAAAAAAGCTAATGTTGTAATTAATAGAAAAATGCTTGCAGAAATTGCTGTAACTGATGAAAAAGCTTTTTCTGAAATAGCAAATATTGCAAAAAAAGCATAAATTAAATTTGCACGCACTTTGTTTTGCGTGCTTTTGTTCATTTTGTAGAGAAAGGTTTAAATATGAAAATATTGATAATTGCTGCTATGGCAGATGTTGAATTAAACTATTTAAAACAAAGATTAGATATTAAAGAACAAATTAATACTAACATTTGTAACTTTTTTATTGGAAAAATGTTTCAAAATGAAGTTATTCTTTGTGATGCAAAGGTTGGCTTAATTAATACATCCGCTGCTACTACTTTAGCAATAGAAAAATTTAATCCTGATTATATAATTAACCAAGGCTGTAGTGGAGGTTTTGCTGAAAATATACACAAAGGAGATATAGTTATTGGAACAGAATGTATTAATATTTCATCAATGATAACTAAACCTAAAGGTATTGGAGAAGGCTCTAGTTTAGATGATTGGGAGTTAATTAATTTTATTGCAGGGGAAAAAGATAGATTAGTTACTCAAAAAGCAGGAAAAAAACTTATTGATTTAATTAGAAAAATAGAATCTTGTTACAAACAAGGTAAAATTCATTATGGGGTTATTGGAAGCGGAGACATTTGGAATAAAGAATGTGATAGAATTATTTTTCTAAATGAAAAATATAATATTCTTTGTGAAGATATGGAAGGAATTGCAGTATATACGATCGCTAATTTATATAAAATCCCTGCTATTGATATAAGAGTTATATCAGATAATGAAATTTTAAAAGAAGAGTATGATAGGAGTGTAAGTATCAAAGCTCAACAATTTACTGAGAATTTATTGAAAGAAATATTCTAATTTTGTAGAATATTTCTTTTTTTCTACAATAAGAAAAGACAAATTTTTCAAATGAAATGTAGTAAAATACTTTTAGGTGAGATTATGACAGTTTACATTGATGAGTTGTTTTTAGAAAATTTCGTTTTGAATTTTATTATTTTATATGCTACTGGCTTAATTGCTAAATCTAAAATTAGGTTTTTAAAAATATCATTAGGTGCTATTTTGGGAGCTATCTATGTTGTGCTTTATTATTTAACTCAAAATGAAACCTATATAAGTTTTTTTATGAAATTTATTTTATCAATAGTAATGATTTACATAGCATTTATGCCTAAAAACTATAAAGAATTAACAAAAATGATAGTATTTTTTTATCTAACTTCATTTGTTTTTGGAGGAGCAGCTTTTAGTGTTATTTATATGGTAAATACTGGTAAAATATCTATTCAAAATGGAATCCTTATAGGAAGTTACACAATTAAAACAATTTTGCTTGGTATTATTATTGCATTTATCATTATTAATGTTGCATTTAAATTATTAAAATCTAAGTTTTCTAAAAAAGATTTATTTTGCGATATTGTAATTAAGATTAATAATAATGAAATAAAAACAAAAGCAATGATTGATACAGGTAATTTGCTTAAAGAGCCTATTACAAATATTCCTGTAGTTGTTGTAGAACATGGCTTATTATATAATGTTATACCTGAACAAATATTAAATAACACTGAAAATATATTAGGAGGTGATTTAGAAAATATTAGTGATGATATTAAAAATGAATATATGTCAAAACTTAAAGTAATTCCTTTTACTTCTTTGGGAAAAGAAAATGGAATGTTACTTGGATTAAAAGCAGATGGATTGGAAGTTATAGAAGATGATAATGTAAAAGATGTGGATAAAGTAATAATAGGTATCTATAATAAAAAACTTAGCAAAAAAGATAGTTATAGTGCATTACTTGGAATTGACATGATTTAACTAAATCTGAACAGAAAGGGGGAAAGTTTGTGCCATTTTATTGACATAAACTAATGAATATGAATATTGTAGAGATACTAAAAAATAACATAAATTCGATTTATGTGAAATACATAAAAGGAGATGAAATTGTTGAAGAACCTATTTTTTACATAGCAGGAGCTCAGACACTTCCGCCACCACTTCCAGAAGAAGAGGAAGAGCTTTATATACAAAAATTATCTGATAAAGATAATTTAGAAGCAAGACAAGTTCTAGTAGAACGTAATTTAAGACTTGTTGTTTATATTGCAAAGAAATTTGAAAATACTGGTGTAGGAATAGAGGATTTAATTTCAATAGGCACTATTGGATTGGCTAAAGGTGTTAATACATTTAAGACAGATAAAAATATAAAACTTGCAACCTATGCTTCAAGATGTATAGAAAATGAGATTCTAATGTATCTGAGAAGAATTAATAAAATGAAGACAGAGATTTCTCTTGATGAGCCATTAAATAAAGATCAAGATGGTAATGAATTACTTTTATCCGATATTTTAGGAACAGATTGTGATATTACTTCTAAAAATATTGAGGATGAAGTTGATAAATCTTTACTTAAATATTCTATAGATAAATTAAATAGAAGAGAAAAAGATATTATGGAAATGAGATTTGGACTGAAAAATGGAGGAAATGAGAAAACTCAAAAAGAAGTTGCAGATGAACTTCGGAATTTCTCAAAGTTATATTTCAAGATTAGAAAAAAAGATTATAAAAAAGATGAAAAAAGATATAATGAGTAAAACAGGATAAAGATAATATATATGTAAAAATGGTAAATATATCGTTCTTTCTTGGGTTTAATTATCTAAAAAAATATAAAAAATAAAAAAAAATAAAAAAATGTTAAAATGAACTATACAAAAAGGATAAAAAGTGATAAAATAAACACTGTGGTTTTTAATAAAAATTTTCTAAAAAATGTAACAAAATAAGAAAAATACCATATATTAAAAGAGCATTATATATGCTATTATTTTAACTAAAAAGGAAGATATAAAATTATGAAAAAAGAATTAAATTTTGGAATAGGCTTTGTAACGGGGCGTTCTAATGTATGCAAAATTATAAATAGCTATTATAAAGATATGATAGCTCAAACTAAGAAATATGATAAAAAAATAAAATTAACTATTTATGTTTTATTTGACACAGAGTATCAACATACTCCAAGGGATGAATTTTATAATATTGATGAGAAAGTAATCGATAATATTAAAGTAGAATATATTACACCTGAACGTATAAATGAAGAAATAAAATATTTAGCAGAAAAATATGATATGAATCAAAAAAATTTAGAGCTATTTTTTGGGCATGGACATGCAAAAGGAAGAAATACGGTTATGTATTATGCACTAAAGCATAAATTGGATTATCTTTTGTTTTGGGATGATGATGAATATCCTGTAGCAGTACTGAAAGATCATGGAAAAAATACATGGATTAAACAAGATAATATTCTAGAACATATAAAATTTATGGAGCAAAATAACTCTGATGTTACAGTAGGTTATCACTGTGGTTATATTTCTCCAATTCCATATATAAATTTTGATGAAAATTTTACAGAAGACGACTTAAAGCAATTTATAGAAGTAATTAGTAATGATATTATATCTTGGGAATCAATTAAAGAAAAAATGAGAAATACTAATGGTGTTACATATGCTCGTATGCAGCAAGCTAAAGGCATTGGTGCTACGGAAATAGAATCAGATGGAATTGGTAAATGGATAGCAGGGTCTACCTTGTGCTTAAATCTTAATAATATAGATAAGATTCCTGCATTTTATAACCCTCCTGGTGCTAGAGGCGAAGATACATTTTTCTCAACAGCATTAAATAATTCTAGAGTTTTTAAAATACCAGTATACCATTTCCATGATGGATTTTTAAAATATACTTGTATTATGGAAGGAACTTATCCAAAAAGTTTAAGAAAAATTAACATACAAGAAGAATCTATAAAAAGTAGATTTTTAAAAGCTTCTTTAGGATGGATAAGATATAAACCACTATTATTATATGTAAAAGATAAAAAAGATTATAAGGAAGAAATATCGAATATAGAATCTAAATTGAATTTGATAATTCCTAAATTAAATAGCATTTTTGAAGATAATTGTTTTTCTTCTCTATTAACAGAATTAGAAGAATATGATAAAAATGTTATCAACCATTATAAAGATTATAAAAAAACAAACGAAACTTGGAATTCTATAAAGAAAGTTTTACAGGGATAAGATCTTAATTGATTTTATCCCTGTAATTAGTTATTTATTTAATAAATATATCCCTAAATTAAGGTAAGTTGCAAATAAACACCATAAAATATATGGAATTTGTAGCAATCCAGCAGTTTTGTTTTTTTGGTAGAAATTTATAGTCATTATAATAACTAATATTGTTAAAATTACTATCCAAAAAAATGCAAAAAGACGTGCTTCTAAAACAAAAAAGATAACTGGCCAAGTAGCATTGAAAAATAGTTGGATGTAGTAAATAGAATTTGCTTTATCATCTAGTATACAATTATCTTTTAAGATGCCATAAGATATACCCATTAAAATATAAAGAATGATCCATACAATAGGGAAGACAATAGCTGGTGGAGAAAGACAAGGCTTAATTAATGAGCTATAATCTATATAATTAGATATAATAAGACCAATAGCTGCACCTATTACGACAGGAATTAGTATGGATTTTATATAAACTTTAAAACTTTTCATTTTAAACCTCCTATAAGAATATATGCTATGATTGAAAGATTTACGATTTAAAATCTAAAATTAAAAAGAAAATTAAAATAAGTTACAATTCACAGCTCCTAATATAAGTTTAATAAAAGAATATTAATTTATTTGCTTTCACATACTTCAAAATATGAGAAACAAGCTGTTTTGACTTTTTAGGTGATTTTTGTTATAATCTTTTATAATTATATTTAATTTTGGAAGGAGAGCATTTGAGCATGAAGAAGTTACCATTTGGAATAAGTAATTATGAAGAATTAGTTGAAAAAAATTGCTATTATGTTGATAAAACGAAATTTTTAGAAACATTAGAAAGTTTAAATAATAGCAGAATAATGTTTTTAAGACCAAGAAGGTTTGGAAAAACATTATTTACAAGCGTATTGGAGAATTATTATGATATAAATAAAAAGGATAAATTTGATGAGTTATTTGGAAATACATACATAGGAAAACACCCAAC
>CAZUHD010000104.1:0-6712 GCA_964620415.1 uncultured Clostridium sp. | reverse complement strand
TAAGTTTAAAATATATAATAAAATATTGGTGTTTGCTAATTAAAACAGCTAATTTCGTATTTTTTCCACAGAAATTATTTTAAAAAGGTTATCAAAAAAGTATTTACATATAGTGGTCTTCATGGTAAAATAAAACTGCCATTAAAAAGTGGCGTATAAATAAAGGAGATAGCATATCATATAATGAACACTATAGGAGATCAAATACAAAGTCAAAATTTACTGAAAATTAAAAAAATTATAGATGGCGATGATAATGGAAATAAATTTGTTATTGTAAGAACCAAGAAAAACATAGAATTTATGAGAAACTATAATTTAAATAATGAAGACATTAAAGATATTATAAGAAAACTTTCAGTAGAAGATTGTTTTGAAGGACCAGAAAAAGACAAAAATTCACAATATAATGGATGGATATTCAAATTTGATCCTTTATTTGAAGACACAAAATTATACATAAAAATTAGAGTTGAAAGTACAGAAAAGTCAGTCTGCTTGTCAGTACATGAATTTGGTAAATATGATGAGGTGAATTGAAATGAAAGTATATTGTCCATATTGTAGAAAAGAAGTAGAATATGAAATAGAAAAAAGGGATGTAGAAGAATTTAAGGGAATAAAAATAAACACATACGAAAATGTAGCTATATGTAAAGAATGTCATCAAGATTTATATGTTAATGACATTGAAAATGAAAACAATAAAAGAATATATGAACTATATAGAAAAGAAGCAAATATAATAAAACCACAAGATATTATATCATTAAGAGAAAAGTATAATATATCACAAAGAGAATTAACTGCTATTCTTGGATTTGGAAAAATGACTATTAATAGATATGAAAGAGGTGGAGTACCAACAAAATCTCAAAGTGATTATATAAAACTGTTAATAGATAATGATGACAAGTTTATAGAAAAAGTAAAAGAAGCCCATAATAATGGTCGTATTAATGATAAAACATATGAGAAAATAGTATCTAAAGAATTAAATTTTAACATTAGTAAAGAGCAAATTCAAGATAATATAAGAAGATATTTAAAGCTTATATTAAATAGAAAACCTGACATATATAATGGATATAAAGAATTAGACTTAGAAAAAATTGAAAATATAATTTCTTATATTGCTAGTAAAGTAAAAAATTTAACTATTACAAGTGTAAATAAATACTTATGGTATATAGATATGTTATCATTT
Organism: uncultured Clostridium sp.; assembly: GCA_964620415.1. Lineage (GTDB taxonomy): Bacteria > Bacillota > Clostridia > TANB77 > CAG-508 > CAG-269. The sequence continues at coordinate 5,505 of CAZUHD010000104.1, read as the reverse complement.
AAACAAAGAAGCGTAGCAATTACTGGCTTAACATATCAAAATCAAAAATTTGGACCAACTATAATAGATAAAAAATATGATGAAATATCATTGTTAGATAACAAATATATGCGAGAAGATATTGAAACCGAAAATGGTAATACAACGAAGATTATAAGTAATGGAAATTATGATTTAAATAAAATAAGTGATACTGAAAAAGAAATAATTGATACAATAATAAAACTACTAAAGAATAAAACTGTAACGGACATATCTAAAATGTCACATAAAGAAGTAGCTTGGAAAAAAACAAAAAGATTTGAAAAAATACCATTTGATTATGCTATGAATTTAAATGTATTAAAATAGAAAATCATATTTTAAAAAAAGTGGTTCATTTTTCAATTATTATTAATTGAATCTTTGATTCACTTTTATTTTATCAAAAATACTATTTTTTGAATAATCATTTACTAATTTGGAAAAACTTATGTTATGAATAATTTAAATTTATTTAAACCAGAAGCCATTTATTGTGAAAGAAACATTGAAAACTATCCTCTAGGTAAAGAGCTTTTAGAAAAATATAAAAATATTCCTAAATATCAAATTGATAATCATAATAATATTGAAGAAATGAGAAATAAAGAAAATCGTGAGTTTGCTTACATGAAAAGGAATTTAATTATAGGTACAAGAAAAACCCATAAATTTGTAGAAAATCATAAAGTATCTGATTACCTTGTTCCTTATACCTCATCACGGCTGTACAGCTATGTGCTTATATTGTTACCTTGTTTGTAATTACAATAAATGTGCTTATTTAAGGCTTTTCGTTAATAGAGAAGAAATGTTAGATAAAATTATAAAAGTAGGAAATAAAGATTTTGTAGAAAAAAAACGTGAATCTGTTTTTGAAATTGGAAGTAATAGTGATTTAATTTTAGAAAATACTATTACTGGTAATTTAGTCTGGACTATTAATAATTTTACAAACGATAAAAATCAAAAAGGTCTCCTAACTTTTCCAACTAAATTTGATATGGTAGATGATATTTTAAATCTAAATCATAATGGTAAAATTATAGTAAGAATGAGTGTAAATCCTGAAGAAATCATACAAAAAGTTGAATTTGGAACTTCATCATTAGATGGTAGAATTGAAGCACTAAATAAATTAGCTGAAGCCGATTATAAAGTAGGTATTTTGATTGCTCCTGTTATATTTTTAGATAATTGGGAATTTCTATATAGTGAATTAATAAAAAAATTAGATGCTCAATTGTCTATGAAAGCAAAAAAGAATCTATTTTTTGAAGTTATTTTTATGACATATAGCTATGTTCATACTAAAATAAATACTGAAGCTTTTCCAAATGCTATTAATTTATATGATAAAAATTTAATGACAGGTCGTGGTAGGCGGAAAATATATGTATAAAAAGCCGCTCCGCTTAAATGGTGAAAATTTTTTTAGAGAAAAACTTTCTGAATTTTTTCCCAAAAATAAAATAATTTATATTGTATAAAAGCTTAAGATTTTTCTCAAGAGTTGCATTAGCAGCTCTTTTTTACATTCAATTCTCCAATTATTTACACTTTATCATAAAATTTTATTTCAAACAAGTAATTTTAATATTTTTAATTTCCCTAAGTTTGACAATTGGAGCTATGCAGAGAAAAATCCATTTGTGAAATTTAGGTTTGTAATTAAATAAAAATATAAGCCTTAATAGTAAAACTCTGTAATAGAAGCATAATCTATTACAGAGTTTTTATTTATTTCCTAGCAAATTTTTTTTCAATTTCATATTTAGTCATCTTAATTACAGTTGGTCTTCCATGCGGACAAGTAAATGGATTTGGAAGTTCTAATAGCTCATTCATTAAACTATCAACTTCTTCTTTTGTAAGGCACATATTAGCCTTTACAGCTGATTTACATGCAACTGTTGCAATAAACTTTTCCTCTTTTTCCTGTTTTGCAGTCCTTGCAACCGTATTTATTTCATCCAATGTTTCCTTAAATAGCTCTTGTGTATCTAAATCTATACATACATCTGGTACTCCAGAAACTTTTATTGTATTTTCATCAAATTCTTCTACTATAAATCCTGCTTTTCTAAATAAATCCATGTTATCCTTAGCAATATCCATTTCTTTATGAGTCAAAGTTATTAAATCAGGTAATAGTAATAATTGAGCTGCCTTATCAGTATCAGAAAAAAAGTTCTTTTTTACTTTTTCATACATAATTCTCTCATGTGCTGCATGTTGATCCATAATATATAACTCATCTTTTATTTCTAAAATAATATATGTATTAAATGCTATACCTATAAATTTATATACTGGTTTTTCATATCCTGCATTTCCTTCAAAAATAGATACATTGCTATCTTCAATATCTGTATCTATGGTATAAAAATTATTATTGGTTTCCTTTGTTTCTTCCTTATGCCTTCCCCCATAAGGTTCTTTTCCAAACAACTCTTTATACATTTGTTCAAAAGATACTTTTTCTTCTTTAGGTTTTTCCTCTGCAACATTTTCTTCTGGTTTTAGATTATATTGCTCTGGTTTTTCTTCTGCTTGTAAAATTGTTTTATTCTCTGATTCCGCTTGCGGTGTCTCTTCTTTTCTGTTTTCTATAATTACATTCTTATTATCTATTGTATTTACTTCATTTTCTTGTATCTCATTACTTACAGCAGAATCCTTTGGTTCAGAAATTGATTTACTTTCTTCTATTATTTCTCTAGGCTTTTCTTCTATACTTTCAACTTTATTTTCTTCCTCTGGTAATTCTTCTTTCATTGCAATAGATGGAGCAGCTTTTTTTTCTGTAAAATCCATCTTACTCTCACCTGAATGCTCAATTTTAGTAGGGTTTATTGAATAGGTTTGTTTTGCTTTTTCTTCTATATTTTGAATTTTAAATGCATCTTTTGAAGCAGTTTTTATTTCAAAAATCTTTTCCTTATTTGAAATAAATCCACCTGAAAGTAAAGTATCTTTTACAGCATTATACATAGCTTTAAAAGCAATATCTTCTTCAGAAAATCTTATTTCTAATTTAGCAGGATGAACATTTACATCTATTTTTGATGGTGAAATCTCCATATTTAAAATTAAAAATGGAAATTTCCCTATTGGTATCATGCCCTTAAATGCTTGTTCTACAGCTGAAGATAAAGTTTTATCTTTTACATATCTTTTATTTACAAAAAAGATTTGATTTGATCTATTAGATCTTGCAATTTCAGGTCTCCCAATTACACCTTTAATTTTTATATACTCATATTCGTAGTCAACTTCCATTAAACTGTTTGCAATATCTTTTCCATAAATAGAATAAATAACATCTTTTAGACTACCATTTCCACTTGTTTGTATTACTGTTTTTCCTGAATTTATAAATTTAATTGCAATTTCTGGATGAATTAAAGCAATTCTTGTTACTACATCTTCAATATAACCTGATTCAGTAAAGTCCTTTTTTAAGAATTTATATCTAACAGGTGTATTAAAAAACAAGTTCCTTACCGTTATTGTAGTGCCTTTAGAATAACTAATTTCATCTAAAGATAAAACATCTCCTCCTTCTACAACAATTCTTGTTCCGACATCTTCATCTTCTGTTTTAGTTACTAACTCTATATTTGCAATTGCTGCAATACTGGCTAATGCCTCACCTCTAAACCCCATAGACTTCACAGAACTTAAATCCTCTGCTGAGTGAATTTTGCTCGTAGCATGTCTTTCAAAAGCTAATTCTACGTCATCTCTTGCTATACCCTTTCCATTATCTGTAATTCTAATAAATGAAATTCCTCCGTTTTTTATTTCCACAGTTATATTTTTTGCTCCTGCATCTATAGAATTTTCCACTATTTCTTTGATAACTGATGCTGGTCTTTCTATAACTTCACCTGCTGCAATCTTATTTATTGTTAGTTCATCTAATAACACTATATTTCCCATATACAGCCTCCATTTAGTTCTTTTATCTTAATTTCTTTTAAAAATTATATCATTAATAATTCATGTTTTCAACTGCTGTAACACAATTTTTTTTGCTTCATATTATATATAAATACTAAAGATATTTAAAAGATGAGCAGAACTAAAAATTTTTAACAAGGAGGTTCGTAATATGTGCTGTAATGATAATAATGATATTCTTTGGTTCATTATTCTTTTCTTACTTCTTTTCTGTGGCGGATGCGGAAACAGATGTTGTAACAACAACCCTGGCTCCAACTGTTAATGATACTTAAATTTATTGCTTTTTAATTAGAAAGGGGGTGTACTAATTATGCCAGAAAATAGAGGAGGATGTGGATGTAACTTCGGATGTGGTGACAACTGTAGTTGGATTATAATTCTTATTCTTTTAATCTTCTGCTGTGGTGGCGGAAATAGAGGTGGATGTTGCTAATTCTTACCTAAATTTTTAAACAGAAAAAGATATTTCTTTTTCTGTTTATTTATTATTATATAAGGCTTCTGTTAATAATTTTATTCCATCACAAAAACCATCTCTATAATTTTTTTCTTCTAAATAAACAGTATAATCAATTATTTTTTCATCTAATTTTCTTATCTGTCTTTTTACATATGCTCTATTTTGTTTTTTTGTATTACTCAATATTTTTTTATAAATTTCATCAAAGCATATATTATAATTTTCCTCTTTAGCAATACATGTCTCCCTAAAAATAAACCAGTCTTTTAGAATATCATTATTAACCTTTTTTAAATTATTCAAATTAGTTTCCTCCAAAATAGAATTAATTTTTATAAAAATTAGATTTAAAATATTTGAACTTTAAAATTTTTAATACTATAGATTATAATACAAAAGAAAAGAAAAATCCATCGAATTTTGTCGAATACCCAAAAAAAACACATACATTTAGTATGTGCTTTTTATTTTTTTCCTTTAAAGAAATTAGCAATTCCTTTAAAAGTAATTTCTTGATGTAAAAAATCATTTATCTCGTTTTCTACTTTTTGTTGATACGGAGTTAATTCAACTTTTATAGGTGCATTTAAGTCAATTTCTTGGAATAAGAATGCTTTAATTTTTGTCCATAAGCCCTGTTTTGTAATAGCTTTTTCTTTTTCTATTGGTTGGAAATTAGTAGAATCTGCTCCTGTTTCAAAACTTCCAAAAACATTTGCTGCTTTATTAGCTGATGCTTGTTCTACATTTTCGCTTCCCTCATCAATAGTTCCCTCAAAAAAAGGATTGCTTATACCTTTATCTTTTTCTTCAAATTCTATTCCACCAAAAACCCCACTTTTGTTTTCATCTAATTCTGCCATTTTTCTCCTCCTTTGTATTAAAAAAATACTTTAATTACTTTATACTACAAAAATTTCAAATAATCAATAGTTCTATTCAAAATAATTTTTACATTTATGTAACATAATTATTACAATTGTGTGACTTTAATTATTTTTCCCGAGTTTGACAGTTGGAGCTATAAAAAATAATAGTTTAAGCTTAGAGACACA
>CAZUHD010000103.1:0-6713 GCA_964620415.1 uncultured Clostridium sp. | reverse complement strand
GTAAAAAAAAGATAAAATCTGACAAAAAAGATTTTTAAAATTGTTATTGAAACAAATAAATATTTATGATATTATATTTTTATCAAAATTGTAAATAATAATTATAAATTGCGAAAGGAGGAATAGATATGAAATTTGAAGCTTGGAATGGCTTTAATGAAGGAGATTGGCAAAAAGAAATAAATGTAAGAGATTTTATACAAAGAAATTATACACCTTATGAGGGAAACGATAGTTTTTTAACTGAACCTACTGAAAAAACAAAAAAATTATGGAAAAAAGTTTTAGAACTTTATGAAAAGGAAAAACAAGCTCCTGGTGGAGTTTTAGATATAGATACAAAAACAGTTTCAACTGTATCAAGTCATGATGCAGGTTATATTGATAAAAATTTAGAAGAAATAGTGGGACTTCAAACTGATGAACCACTTAAAAGAGCAATTATGCCTTTTGGAGGGATAAAAATTGTAGAAAAATCATGTGAAGCTTATGGAAGAGAAGTTGATCCAGAAGTTGATAAGATTTTCCATTCTATAAGAAAAACACATAATGATGGGGTATTTGATGTTTATACTTCTGATGTTAGACTTGCTCGTTCAAATAAATTATTAACAGGGTTACCTGACGGATATGGAAGAGGAAGAATTATAGGAGATTATAGACGAGTAGCTTTATATGGAGTAGATAGTTTAATAGAAGAAAAGAAACATGAACTTGAAACATTAGATGAAGATGCTTTTACCGAAGATATTATTCGTAAACGTGAAGAAATATCTGAGCAAATAAAGGCTTTAGGAGAACTTAAAGTTATGGCTTCTAAATATGGATTCGATATTTCTAAACCTGCAAACTCGGCAAAAGAAGCTATCCAATGGCTATATTTTGGATATTTAGCAGCTATAAAAGATCAAAATGGAGCTGCTATGAGCTTGGGCAGAACATCAACATTTTTAGATATATATATAGAAAGAGACTTAAAAAATGGTAAGATAACAGAACAGCAAGCACAAGAATTAATGGATCATTTTGTTATGAAATTAAGAATGGTTAGATTTTTACGTACACCAGAATATAATGAGTTATTTTCAGGAGACCCTGTCTGGGTAACTGAAAGCATTGGTGGCATGGGAATTGATGGAAGAACTTTGGTTACTAAAAATTCATTTAGGGTACTTCATACTTTAACTAATTTAGGACCAGCCCCAGAACCTAATTTAACAGTTCTTTGGTCTACAAGATTACCAGAAGGATTTAAGAGATTTACTACTAAGCTTTCTATAAAAACTTCTGCTATTCAATATGAAAATGATGATTTAATGAGAATATCTCTAGGAGATGATTATGGCATAGCATGTTGCGTATCTCCAATGAGAATTGGTAAACAAATGCAATTCTTTGGAGCTCGTGCTAATCTTGCAAAAGCACTATTATATGCTATTAATGGCGGTGTGGACGAAGTTACCAAAAAACAGGTTACTCCTAAATATGCACCTATAACATCAGAGTATTTAGACTATGATGAAGTTATGGAAAGATATGACCAAATGCTAGAATATGTTGCAAAAATCTATATAAAAGCATTAAATGCAATACACTATATGCACGATAAATATTCTTATGAAGCAATAGAAATGGCATTACATGATAAAGATGTATTTCAGACAATGGCATGTGGAATTGCAGGACTTTCTGTTGCAGCAGATTCACTTTCTGCAATTAAGTATGCAAAAGTAAAAGTTGTTCGTGATGAAAATGGAATAGCTGTTGACTATATTGTAGAAGGAGATTTTCCTAAATTTGGAAATGACGATGATGCTGTAGATGAAATTGCTGTAGACTTAGTAAAAAGATTTATAGAAAAACTTCGTAAACATCCAACTTATAAAAATTCAAAACACACTTTATCAATTCTTACTATAACTTCAAATGTTGTTTATGGTAAAGCAACTCGGAAACACACCTGATGGAAGAAGAGCAGGAGAACCTTTTGGACCTGGTGCAAACCCACTTCATGGACGTGATGTAAATGGTGCTCTTGCAGTTATGAATTCAATTGCAAAACTTCCATTTGATTCTGCTGAAGATGGAATTTCTTATACTTTTTCGATTACACCAAGTACTTTAGGCAAAACTGATGAGGAAAAAGTAAATAATTTAGTAAGTATGCTAGATGGATATTTTGCACAGACTGGACATCATATTAATGTAAATGTATTTGATAGAAAATTACTTCAAGATGCTATGGATCATCCAGAGAAATATCCTCAACTAACTATTCGCGTTTCTGGATATGCTGTTAAATTTACAAGCTTAACAAGAGAACAACAATTAGATGTAATAAATCGTACAATTCATGAAAGAATTTAAGTTTTATAGTAGAAGGAATACTTTTTTTCTTCTACTATAAAAAAATATAGGAGATAGTAATGGAAGAAGTAGTAAATAAAGCAAAAATACATTCTATTGAATCTTTTGGAACATTAGATGGACCTGGAATTAGATTTGTACTATTCTTACAAGGATGCAGTTTGAGGTGTAAATATTGTCATAATAGAGATACATGGGATATAAATGGAGGAGAACAAAGAACTTTAGATGAAATAATTACTAGAATTTTACGTTATAAAAATTATATTAAAAATGGGGGAGTTACAGTTACAGGGGGAGAACCCCTTTTACAATATGAATTTTTAATTCAGCTTTTTAGTAATTTGAAAAAAGAAAAACTCCATACTTGTATTGATACATCTGGTATGATTGCATTAACTGATAAAATAAAAAAATTAATTGATTTAACTGATTTATTTTTATTAGATATAAAACATATTGATCCAGAAAAATGTAGAAAATTAGTGGGCTTTTCTAATGAAAAGGAGCTCGATTTTGCAAGATATTTAAGTGAAATTAATAAGCCAATGTGGATTAGACAAGTACTCATTCCAGGTGTTACAGATAGCAAAGAGGATTTATTGAAATTAAAAGATTTTATTATGACATTAAAATCTGTTCAAAAAGTTGAGTTTTTACCTTATCATACTATGGGCAAATATAAATGGGAAGAATTAGGTTTTAAATATGAGCTTCAAGGCATTAGAGAAGCAAATGAGGAAGATATAAATAGAGCAAAATCTTTAGTTGGAATTAGTTAGTAAAGAAGACATTATAAATGTTTTTTATATTTTGAAACATCAAAAAAGAAAACATGTTATCTAAGTACAATGTTTTCTTTTTTTCTATGATAGGTATATTTAAAACGAATATAGCTATACTAAAATAAGTTATTCTAGAAAATTTATTTGACTTGAAAAAGCGAAAATATAGTTATTAAATATAAAAAATAAGATAAATTTAAGATTTATAAATCGACAATATATTGAAAATTTTTTAATTTTGTGGTATTATAAAGTATACGCATTAATTTTAAGAAGTACTTGGTAAAAAAAATAATAATACATAAAGGAGAACTTTATTATATGGAAGAAAAACTTTATAGCATCGGAGTAGAAAGAGAAGGACTAAGATGCGATAAAAAAGGAAACCTATCAAAGAAACCACATCCAGAGATTTTTGCAGATAGGATAGATAATCACTTTATTTCAACAGATTGGGGAGAGGCACAAATGGAGCTTAGAACTCCAGTATGTAAAAATACAGATGAATGTTATGAAAAATTAAATGAGATAACAAATGTTGCATTGTGTGAACTAAATAATCAAGATGAGCTATTGTGGCCATATAGTATGCAATGTATACTTCCAAAAGAAGAAGATTTTCCATGGGGGGACTATGGAAAAAATGAAGAGGCACATGAATATGAAATGTATCTATATAAAAAATATGGATATAAAATGCATTGCATGTCTGGAATACATGTAAATTTTTCTTTTTGTGATACATTATTTGAAAACATAAAAAAAGTATATAAAGATATACCAAAAAATTTAGATGATGCTTATTTTAAAATAATCAGAGTATTTATGAAACGTGCATGGATTTTAATGTACTTTTTTGGCGCAAGTCCATTAGAACTTGATAATGAGGAAACAAGCAAAATATCACTAAGAAATTCAGAAAAAATAGGATTTACAAACACTAAAAAATTAGATGTTGATTTAACTAATAAGGAAAAATATATAGATTCTGTAAAAGAATTAATAAAAAATCATACTATTAAAGCTGCTACAGAGGTATATATACCTATTAGGGCAAAATCTGCACATAAAGATTTTACAATTGAAGAACTTGAAACAAAAGATATAAATCATATTGAGATTAGACTTTGTGATATAAATCCTTTTGATAAGTGTGGCATAAATAAAGAACAATTAGATATGGCTGTACTATTTATAATAAAATGTCTTATTGAAAATGAAGATTCATTACAAGGATATAATTATAAACAAATTGCAAAAGATGGAATGAATGATGAACAAAAACAAGTTCTTACTCAAGAAATCGAATCATATAAAGAAATAAATGAATTATTAGGACTTGACTTTGAAGAAACTATTGATAAGTATTTAAAAAATATTTATTCAGGAGAAAAAAATATAGCAGAAGAAGTAGTTTCTTTAGCTAATGAAAATGGGTTACTAGATGGAATTTTAAAACTTGCAAATGAGTATAGTGAAGATGCCGAGAAAATGAGATATAAGATAACAAGACATCCAGCACTAGAACCATCAACACAAATATTAATAAAAGATGCTATAACAAGAGGAATTGACTATAACATTATTGATGAAAAGAAAAGTTTTGTAGAATTTAGTAATGGAAAAAGAAGAGAATGTGTAATACAAGCATCAAAAACTTCAAGGGATTCTTATATATTTCCGTTTATTACAGACGATAAGGTTTATGCTAAGAAAATAATGATGGAAAACGGAATAGATACACCGAAGAGTAAATTGCTTAATAATAAGATGAGTGAAAGAAAAATAAGTAAAATAATAAAATCTCTTTTAGGACAAAAAGTAGTTGTTAAACCTAGAAGCACTAATTATGGCGATGGAATTACAATAATTGATAACCCTGCAACAGAGGAAGCATTGCAAGAAGCAATTAAGTATGCGTTTACTTTTGATACAGATGTTTTAATAGAAGAATATGTAAAAGGAAATGAATATAGATTTTTAGTAATTGATGGCAAGTGTATACATGTATCTTGGAGAAGATGTACTAGTGTTGTTGGAGATGGAGTATCTACAATACAAGAATTGATTGATCAAAAGGTTAATAGTCCATTATATACTAGATTTAATAGAAAAATAGTTGTAAATCAGCTTATGATAGATTATCTTTCAGAGCAAGGAATTTCTTTAAAATATATACCACTAAAAGATAAAAGAATTTATCTTCATAAAATTTCAAATGTAAGCAAAGGTGGGGAAGCCATAGGAGTAAATGAAATAATGCCAGATTACTTCAAAAGAATTGCAGAAAAATTAGTTAATGCTTTTGGTGCAAAGATATGTGGAGTTGATTTTATAATAGATGATTTAAATTCAACAAATTACAAGGTTATAGAATTAAATGATAACCCTGGATTTCTTTCAAATGAATATCCAGTTGAAGGAGAGGGCGCAAAGGTTGGATTTGAAATACTTAAATTACTTAATTTGATAGAAGAATAATTTATAATGAAAAGATTGTCATTTTGTTTGTGATGATCTTTTTGTTTTTTTAATTTAACTAAAAACTATATTTGAATATATTTTTATTATTTTGTAATGATTTGAAATAAAAAGACTGTATATCAATAGTTAGAAATTTTTTGTATTATTAATTTGTTAATAATTATGTAAAAAATAAATTTGATAATGTAAAAATTATTGGCGGTCAACATAAATAGAATATTGTCTTAAAAATATAGGGTAAGCTATGTAACTGATCACAGCCTACCCATTTTCATTATAATAAAGCTCCAAGAACAAATATGCCCAAAATTCTATAATAGATTTCATCAAATTGTGATATAGGGAGTGGATTTGTGCCATTTCCTACTTCGATAGTGTATCCTGGTCTATTGTAGTTTTGTATAAACCAATCTTTATAACCTGCAAAACTAGAATTATATGGGGTATTATCTAAAGTATATCCACTAATTTGACTGAATCTATATCCTATTTCATAACTATCAGGAGGATTGTAATTTTGAAATTGCCAATAAATAACTTCACCTTGTGTATGAAGAGATATGATTAATCTAAAATCATGTTGAAGCGTAAAATTATAAATAGCTAAACTTTCGGGTTCTGTAAGAGGTCCGTAACCGACAAAATCACGTGGGCTAGGGCTTGTAAATCCTTGAGAATATTTTATTCGCTTTGCTTCATCCCATCCTGCAGGAAATTGCAAGTTTAAATCCACACCTGTAGAATTTATTAACTTCCATATAGGAAAATTTATAATTAAAATAAAAGTATTTACATAAGCAAGGTATTATATAGCATTTTGTTTATAATTGCTTTTTTATAAATAACTATTGAAAATTTTACCAAAAAGTGTTATAAAATTAATAGTTGTATAATTAAAAAATTTATTTCAAAATTGTTTGCAATGTAAATTTAGTTTCTCTAGGTTAAAAAATTATCGTGTAATTAATAGTATTAGACTTTTTTAAAATCTTGAAAAGTTTCCGTTTTTATGATATTAAATATATGGGTGAAATTAATGGATAAACGTAAATTAGAAAAGATAGGAATAGTAATTTT
>CAZUHD010000102.1:0-6776 GCA_964620415.1 uncultured Clostridium sp. | reverse complement strand
ATTATTAGCATTTAAGACTTCATTTTTAAACTTCTTTTAATTTAACAACTTCTTCTCCTGCTACATCTTGGAAAACCTTAAAAATTCTATCTGTTAAATAAATTCCTCCACATTTTAAACTATTTTCTCCATCTTGTACCTCTACTGCAATATTGTTCATATCTCCAGAGAAATATTTTATTGCTCCTCTTAGTTTCTTTTTTTGTTCTTCAGTTAAATTAGTAATATCAATACTTAGTACTTTTCTTTTTTTAGTGCCAAAGTTTGTAATTTCATTTGCAATTATTGTTGTCTTTTCCCCTTCTCTTATACTTAATCTTCCCTTAACTAATACAATATTTTCTTCTATTAAAACATCATCTTTTGCCGCAAGATAAGCATTTTCAAAGGTTAATACCTCAGCTTGACCATATAAATCTTCTATTGTTACAAATGCCATTATTCTATTTGTTTTAGTAAATTTTTTCTTTATGGCTGTTATTATTCCTGCAAACTTTACATTTTGTCCATCTTGGAATTTTAAAGTTCTTTCATTTTCAAAATTATTTAGCATCTCCATTTCAGTCGGATTTTCTTCATCTTCATCTAAATTCATTTTTGAATCTATTTCTGCTAAATCCCTAGTATTTATATTAGTTTGCCTTTCTATTTCATCTTTCAATTTTTCTAAGGGATGTCCTGATAAATAAATTCCTAGCATTTCTTTTTCTAAAGATAATAGCTCTTTTTCAGAAAACTCTTCTTTCTCTTCGAATACATAATTTAGTTCTTTATTTTCATCTTCGCTATTTCCCATATCAAACATTGAAAATTGTCCATCTAAACCTTTTTTATTTTTTGAATCAATCATATCAATAATTTTCTCATATGACGATAGTAATGTATTACGATTTTTTTCAAAATTATCAAAAGCCCCAGATTTAATTAAACTTTCAATACATTTCTTATTAACTGCTTCATCAGCTATTCTTTCACAAAAGTCTGTAAATGACTTGAATTTTCCATTTTTATTTCTTTCATTTATAATAGCTTCTACTGGTGCTATTCCAACATTTTTAACACTTCCAAGTCCAAACCTTATATTTCCATTATCAACTGTAAATTTTAATTCACTTAAATTTATATCTGGTTTTAATATTGATATATTTAATGCTTTACATTCATCTATATATACTGGAACTTTGTCAAGATTTCCAAGATAACTATTAAGCATTGCTGCCATAAATTCAGATGGATAATATGCTTTTAAATATGCTGTTCTGTACGCAATTACAGCATAACATGCTGCATGTGATTTGTTAAATGCGTATTTTGCAAATTCAGCCATCTCATCAAATATTTTATTTGCAGATTCGCTGTCTATTCCATTTCTTACACATCCTGGAACTATTACATTTCCATCTTCATCAACTTGACCATTTATAAAAACTTCTCTTTCCTTTGCCATAACATCAAGTTTTTTCTTTCCCATTGCACGACGAACTAAATCAGCTCTTCCTAAAGAATATCCTGCTAAATCACGAACAATTTGCATTACTTGTTCTTGATACACCATACATCCATAAGTTACATTTAATATTGGCTCTAGGCTAGGATGTGTATATTCATATTCACCTGTAATTTTTCCCTTTACATATCTAGGTATTTGATCCATAGGACCGAGGTCTATATAATGAAACTCCAGCTATTAAATCTTCTAAACAATCTGGTTTTAAATCCTGCATAAAGTTTTTCATACCTTGACTTTCAAACTGGAATATACCACAGGTTTTTCCTTCTTGCCATAATTTATATACTTTTGGGTCATTCATTTTTTCATCAAACTTAACATCTATTCCATAATCTTTTTTTACCATTTCCTGTGTATCTTTTATAACTGTAAGGGTTCTTAAACCTAGAAAGTCCATTTTTAATAGTCCTAGTTCTTCCAATGTTGTCATTACATATTGAGTTGCATTTTGTCCATCTCTTACATATAAAGGAACATAATTAACAACAGGTTCTTTTGTTATAACAACTCCGACAAGCATGTGTAGATGTGTTTTTAGGCATTCCCTCAAGCCACATTGATATATCTAAAAGTTTTTTTATTTTTTCATCATTTTCATAAAGTTCACGTAGTTCAACATTTTGTTCAATCGCTTTTTTTATAGTTATATGTACTTCTCTAGGTATCATTTTTGCAATTTTATCTGTTTCTGCAAGTGAAATATCTAATGCTCTACCAACATTTCTAATTGCATTTTTAGCAGCTAAAGTTCCAAATGTTATAATTTGTGATACATGGTCGTGTCCATATTTTTTACTTACATAATCTATAACTTTATCTCTTTCCTCATCACTAAAATCAACGTCAAAATCCGGCATACTTATTCTTTCAGGATTAAGGAATCTTTCAAATAGCAAATTATATTTCATTGGATCAATATCAGTTATTTCTATAGCATATGCTAAAATTGAACCTGCACCAGATCCTCTACCAGGTCCTACTGGAATATTATGAGTTTTTGCATAATTTATATAATCCCATACTATTAAATAGTAATCAACATACCCCATTTTTTTTATAACTTCTAGTTCATATTCTGCTCTTTTTAGATATTCTTTTGGTATGTCTTTACCATATCTTTTTATTAAACCATCATCACATAATTTTTTTAAGTAATCATAATGAGAACTAAATTCTTTTGGTACATCATAATTAGGAAGTATAGTATGTCCAAATTCAAATTCCACATTGCATTTTTCAGCAATTTTTACAGTATTATCTATTGCTTCAGGAAAAGCACTAAAGTATTCTATCATTTCCTCTGGTGATTTTATATATAGTTCTTCTGTATCAAATTTCATTCTGTCTTCATCACTCATTCTCTTACCTGTTTGAATACAAAGTAAAACTTCGTGGTTATATGCATCTTCTCTTTTTAAATAATGTGCATCATTTGTTGCAACAAGTGGTATGTCCAATTTCTTAGCAAGTTTTATTAATTTTTGGTTTGCTAGAACTTGTTCTTTTATTCCATTATTTTGTATTTCTATATAATAGTCTTCTCCAAAGACTTTTTTATGCCATAAAGCAACTTCTTCTGCTTTTAATTCATCTCCATTTGACAATGCTTGATTTACTGCACCTGCTAAACATGCACTTAAACATATTAAACCTTCGCTATATTTTTCTAATATTTCTAAATCTATTCTAGGTTTATAGTAATATCCATCAATAAATCCTAGTGAAACTAATTTACTTAAATTTTTATATCCTTGATTATTTTTTGCAAGAAGGATTAAATGGTAATATTTGTTATCAATTCCTGGTTCCTTATCAAATCTCGATCTAGGAGCAACATATACTTCACATCCAATTATTGGTTTTACCCCTTCTTTTTTACATGCCTTATAAAAATCTATTGTTCCGATACATTACTCCATGATCAGTAAGAGCAACAGAATCCATTCCCAATTCTTTTACTCTTACTGGTATATCTTTTATTCTATTTGCTCCATCTAATAAGCTATATTCACTGTGAATGTGTAGATGTACAAATTGTCCCATTTTTAATCCTTTCTTTAAAACCCCCAAGTCAAACTAATCTCCTAAACAAATTCCTATGCTTCTTGCTGTTTTTACTAAATCATGATCCATAGTTATTGTTTTCATATTACTTACAGATGTTCCACCTTCTACTGCACCTATTTTTTTATTATCTCCTACTACCTGTTCTAATGGAACTGAACTTAATTTGCCATTTTTATATACTGTTAATACATTAAATTTTCCTTTCATTGCAAGCCTCATTGCTTTTGTTCCATATTTTGTAGATAATACTCTATCTTCTGGTGTAGGTGAGCCTCCTCTTTGAATATATCCAAGTGTTGTATTTCTTGCAACTAAACCTGTACGTTTTTCAAGCTCTTTTGCGACTAATTCTCCTGAGCCTCCTAGTTGTATATTTATTACTCCTTTTCCTCCATCTCGAGTATCTTTTACAGAAATTGTACCTCCCTTTGGATATGCTCCTTCTGATACTATTACTACAGTAAAATTCTTACCAATTTGTTGTCTTTCTCTTACTTTTTCTACTACTTTATCTATATCATAAGGTATTTCTGGAAGTAGTGCTACATCTGCTCCACCAGCGATTGCCGCTTCTAGTGTTATCCACCCAGCATATCTTCCCATTACTTCTAAAACCATTATTCTATGATGTGTTTCTGCCGTAGTGTGAAGTCTATCTAATGCTTCTGTTGCAACTGATACTGCTGTATTATATCCAAATGTTTCATCAGTACATGCAACATCATTATCTATTGTTTTGGGAACTCCTATTACATTTACTCCTTGAAGAGAAAGGTCTCTTGCTGATTTTTGAGTACTATCTCCTCCTAATGTAAATAAGCAATCTATTTCATCTTCCTTTAGATTTTTTACACAAATTCCTGATAGATCTTTATATACTTCCTTTCCATTTTCTATTACTTTGTAATTAAATACATTTGAATTTAGAGAAGAGCCTATTATTGCTCCACCTTTATTTAAAATTCCAGATGTTACTGGGCTTTTATCTAATCTTATAAATTCATTTTTAAGTAATCCATTAAATCCATCAATAAAACCATAACATTCTATATCATTTCTTTCAGCAGTTCTTGTTATAGCACGTATTACTGCATTTAAACCTGGTGCATCTCCACCATTAATTAATATTCCAACTTTCTTAAGCATTTGTATCTCTCCTTTATTTTTATTTTTTATTTATTGTATCCATTTTTATATATGTAATTCTTTAACATTTTGTTAATTTACTTTAAATTCTATATACTCGCCATTCTCATATGCAAATTTAATTATTTCTTCTAAATCTATACTATTTCCGTGTATCAGAAATATCTACATATGAAATTGCTCCTTCATCTATCAAGTTATTAAACTCTCCCTCAAGTTTTAATTTATCAATTATATCTATTTTCTCCTTTGGATCTATGTAATATGAACTTGTATAACAATCTTTATCTGTTATATCTTTAATTATCCCATATTTTTCCTTATCTATTCTTAAAAATCTATAACATGCACCCTCATTTGGTACTGCAAATAATTTAAAATCTATATCTGTTTCTTTTTTCCATTTTAAAACTCTGTCTTTTAAATACTTTATTAGTTTTACCCAAAAGTCATGTCCTTTAGGCGAAGTAAGTTCTTCTCCTGTCATTAATTTTGTCGCTTCATATAGTCCTACAAATCCAAGTGATATATTAGAATAATCACCATATAATAGTTTATCAATTTTTTCTGTATCTAATCTTGATATTGCACCATATTTCCAATGTATTGGGCTAACATTTGTATCTGTTCCAACTAAAGCATAATGTCTACACATTAAAGCTTCTTTACAAAGATTTAATCTTTCATCAAGCTCCGTCCAAAATTTTTCTTCAATTCCATCTGCTATTATTCCAATTTGTGGTAAATTAATACTTACTACTCCTTGATTAAATTTTCCTTCTAGTACACAATTTTTTTTGGTACTTTTTAATTTTTTTATCGAAGCAAAGCTTGGACTACCACATTTTTTAGCGCATTGTAACGCAAGTTTAGTTAAATAATCATATTCTCCACCATTTAGGCAATTACATTCATCTAAAATATATACTAATCTTGGAGATTTAGGTACTTCGTATTTTCCTTCTACATCTTTAATTCCTTGACTTCTTTGCTTTAAGATTTCTTCTATTATCATTGCATTTTCTTTTGCATATTCATCTTCTAAATCTATCTCTAGTAATAATGTAACTAATGGTGGTCTACCCACTGCTGTCATTAATGTATTTATTTGATATTCTATTGTTTGTATTCCTGATATTAATTCTTTTTTTAATCTGGTCTGTACTAATTTTTCTACTACTTCTTGGCTTGTAAACTCTCCAACTTCATCATTAATTTCATTTAAAAATTTTTCTTTGCTTTTTCTTAAATATTTTCCTATGTGTTTTAGATTTATTATTTGCCTTCCATATTGGTTACTTGCAATTACTGCTATTATTTGTGTTAAAACTGTACATGCAACTTGGAAGCTTTTAGGTGTTTCTATCATATTTCCATTTATTGCTGTTCCATTATCTAGCATATCTCCAATATTTACAAATGATGTATTTATTATTGGCTGTATAAAGTAATCTGCATTATGGAAATACAACATTCCTTCTTCATCTGCTTTTGATATTTTTTCAGGAAGAAGCAGTCTTTTGGTCAAATCTCTTGATACTTCCCCTGCAATGTAGTCTCTTTGTGCAGAGGCATATACTGTATTTTTATTATTTTCTATTTGTCCACTATTTTCATTTCTAATTAACCCAAGTATTGTTTCATCAGTAGTATTTGATTTTCTTACCAATGCTCTTGTATATCTATAAACAATATATTTTTTTGCTAAGACATATTTTCCAAGCTCCATAAGCTTTTCTTCTATAATATCTTGTATATCTTCTACAAGCATCCTTTTTTTATTTAGTTCCTCAATATAATGTATTATTTCTTTTATATCCTCTTTTTTTGCTTTTTCTTTTTCTACTACTTCATTATTTGCTTTTTCTATTGCTATTTCTATTTTTGATCTGTCATAGTCTACTATTCTTCCATCTCTTTTTATTATTTTCATTTTGCCTTTTCCCCTCACAATAGAATAATTAGAATTTTATATTCGACATTATTCTTATTTATTATATATATTTTTTTTCAAAAAACATGTTGCCAAAGCAACAATTATGTGATATATTTT
>CAZUHD010000101.1:0-6874 GCA_964620415.1 uncultured Clostridium sp. | reverse complement strand
TAAACTGCTGAAACAGATAATTCTAACTTTTTTGGTGTTGGTGGTGTTTGATATACTGGATATGTTATATCTATTTTTGGTATTTCTATTGTACCTATAATTTCATATCCTTTATATGTTTTTGCACTACCACTACCATCTATATCAGCTGACGAGATACTTCCCAAAAGGTTTGAGCCATCTCCACTTAAATTCTGGTTTCCAGCTTGTTCATCTATAAAACCTGAAACAAAGTCTTCTGAATCTTTTTTCATTGAATATTCTTTATAATAACTATATCCCAAGTATCCTACTAATCCTAATATTGCAATTATTATTATAATTAACAAAACTGTTAAAAATTTACTATATTTGGTTTCAAACATATTAATCACTCTCACTTTCATTTGTTATATTTTTATTATAGCACATTTTTCTAAATTGTACAATATTTTTCCAAATTTAAACAGGAAATTTATTTTTAGATCTTGTCACCCCTAGTTTTTCTACAAATTTTTCATAGCATTATACATCCTGAGTTTCATTTTATAAATTCTATTTTCTCTAAGAACAATGTACCATAAATATATTAAAATTATTAATAAAGCAATGTTTTTTAAATAATAAATTAATATGCTAAACAAACATGTAACCAAAAATAAAAATATGTTTGAAATTTTGTTACTATATATAGTCGCATTTTGTTTATTTACTAATAGGCTAAGTAAAGATTTTAAAACCCTACCTCCATCTAATGGATATATAGGTATAAGATTAAATACTGCAATTAATATATTTGAATATATAATTACTTCTTTTAAATCATTATTCATATTAACAAAATATGCTATTATAATTAATATAATATTAGTAATTGGACCTGCTATTGCTACAATCATTTTCTTTAGTTCAAGTTTATTTGATTTCATAATTTTTTTATTATAATCACTCATATTTAGGCTAAACTCCGCCGAAAAGCCTAATGGCATAAGTGTTATTTTTTTTAGTTTCATATTTAATAATAGACCTGTAAGTAAATGTCCTAATTCATGTATTATTGTAAAAATCATTATAATACTATAAATCTTTATTTGCCTTGTAAAATAAAGCAAAATCAAAAATAAAAATATCTTTAAATCTATTCTAAAAATCATAATCTCCTTAAAAATTCAAAATTGTTTGAGGATCAATTAATCTATCTCCTCTTCTTATTTCAAAATGTAAATGCGAGCCAGTTGCATTTCCAGTACTTCCCACTTCTGCAATTTCTTGCCCTTGAGATACTGTATCTCCTTCTTTTAGATATAGTTTATTACAGTGAGCATAAATTATAATAACATCATTTATCTGTATTTTGTAATGATTTCCATAGTCTCCCTCTTGCGATGCTAAAATTACAGTTCCATCTGTTGCAGACTTTATAATAGTCCCTTTCTCAGCTGCAATGTCTAATCCTGTATGATACTTTGGTACAGCTCGTGTCGTTGGATTTCTCCATCCAAAAGTTGAACTAATTGTTCCTTCAATTGGTAAAATAAAATTTATATTATTTTTTATATATTCTATATCATTTTCTTCCTCTGTTTTTTCTTGTTCTACAAAATCTTCTTCTGAACCTCCTATATTTTCTTCTGCGACATTTTGACTTTCCACGTTTTCTTCCTCTACAACTTCTAGTTCATTACTTCCTTCGCTTTCTACTTGCCCTTGATTAAAATGTTTTTCAACAAATGACATAACATAATTATAAGTATTATTTAAGACTTGATTTTTAGATGCTACTTCTTCTACTTTCCCTCTAAATTCATCTGATAAAAAATATTCTCTATTTGTAACAACATAAAAAACTCCATAAACAAGCAAGCAAATGATAATTTGTTTCACAAGTCTTTTTGTAAAGCTTGGCTCTTTCTTATGTTTTTTAGAATACACATTTTCATTTCTTCTATTATAGATTTCCTCAGCTTTTTTTATTTTTTCTTCAACAGACATAGTTCTTTCCATATACATAACCTCTTCCTTAGTTATTTGTTAAATATATATGCTACTATTTCTTTCTTTATAACAAAAAAATAAACAGCAAAATTTCTTGCTGTTTACTGATTTCTTATCACTTTAAATTGCCTTCTTAAAAAATAGCTTTTAATGAAATATTGAAAATAAAATTAAGCTTATAGTTATAAAGATACTATATATCTTTAGCATCTTATATCTCTTATTGGTAGACAAAATCTCTTTTGTTTTCTCTTTTGACTGTATTGTATTTATATAATTTGAAATTACACTTTCTGCTTCTCTTATAATATAATTCTTATCTTTAGTTTCATTTTCTTTTATTTCGTTTTCCTTATTATCTATGTATTCTATTGCTTTAGCAGTCTTATTTTGTTTCACAATTACTATTGCCTCTTCCACTAAATTAGATGGTAAATTTTTTAATAAAATGATATTTTTCATCTCATTTTTTTCCATATATGCCCTCCATCAAAAATTATCATATATTAAAATTTTTACCATATTTTTCTTTTTTATACATCTATTTTTTTAATTTCATAGATAAAAGTTTAGAAATACCTTTTTCCTCCATTGTAACCCCATATACAGTATCTGCTACTTCCATTGTTCCTTTTCTATGAGTAATTACTAAAAATTGGGTATCTTTAGCAAATTTCTTTAAAAATTCCCCATATCTATTTACATTTACATCATCAAGAGCTGCTTCTATTTCATCTAGCACACAAAATGGTGCTGGATTCATTTTAAGTATTGCAAATAAAAGAGCAATTGCAGTAAAAGCTTTTTCTCCTCCAGACAAAAGGTTCATATTTTGAAGTTTTTTTCCTGGTGGTTCTGCTTCTATATTAATCTCACTTTCTAAAATATTTCGTTCATCTGTAATTACAATTCTTGCTTCTCCCCCTCCAAATAACTCCTTAAATGTATCGCCAAAGTTTTTATTTATAACCTCCATTTTTTCTTTAAATTGGAGTTTCATTGTTTCTGTAATTTCTCCAATAATATTTCTTAATTTAGCCATTGTAGTTTCTAAATCTAGTCTTTGTTCGCACATAAAATCATATCTTTGTTTTAGGTTTTTATATTCTTCAATTGAATTTACATCAACTGTTCCAAGTGATTGTATCTCTTGTCTTAAATTTTTTACCTTTTTAGTGGTACTTGCTATGTTTTGAGGTTTTTCAAAGCCTTCTGCATTATTAGGGGTAAGCTCATATTCATCCCATAAAGAACAAACTACATTATTTAAATCATCATCTATTTTGTTTTTCTTAACATCTAACTTTACTAATTCTGCTTTTAAGTCTTCAATGGCTTTAAATTCTTCTAGCTCTTCTTTTTCTTTTAATGATAATTTTCCATTAGCATTTTCTCTTTTTTCTTTTAATTTTTTAATATCTGCCGAACTGTTATTTACCTTTGACCTTATTTCTTCAATTTTTTCTTCTGATGTTTTTATTTGTTCTTCAAAATCCACCTGTTCCTTCGCCATTTCTTCAATTTGTTTTTGTTTAGTTTGAATATTTTTATTTTGCATATCAATATTATTTTTTAACATTTCAGCAATCTCATCAATAGAACTTTCACTTTCACTAAACGAATTTACCGAAATTTTTAAATTTGTAATATTCAAATTTAAATCATCTATTTCTTTTTGAGTATCTTTATTTGAGCTTGTAAATTCATTGATTTTATTTTTTAGTTTTGTATTTATTGCATCAAGTTCTTCTTTTTTTGCTTCATTTGCTTCAATAAGTTTTTTATAATATTCTTGTTGGTTTTGAGTTTCAACTTTTTCTTGTTTTATTTTTTCGAGATGTTTAGAAATTCTTTCTATATTATCATTTACAGTACGTATTTTTTGTTCTTCTACATTATACTTAATTTCTATAGTTTGATAGGCTTTTTCTAATTCATCTATTTTTTCATAAGTCTTTGATGTATCTTTTAATAAATCCTGTTTTTCTTTCTTCAATTCTTCTTGTTCTTTCTTTATTTTCTCAATTTCTCTTGTTAAAGTTTCAATTTCTTTATTTCTACCTAAAATCTTTACTGTTTTTTGAATTAGTGAACCACCTGTCATTGAACCTTGTGCATTAATAACATCTCCATCTAAAGTTACAATCTTAAATGAATTTTGGTTTTCTTTAGCAACTCTAATTGCAATATCCATGTTTTCTACAATAACGGTTCTGCCTAGTAAATTTAGAATAACTTGTTCATATTGTTTATTATATTTTATTAAGTCAGAAGCAATTCCTAATACTCCATCTTTAGAGCCTTTTATTTTATCTATCTTTTTACCCTTCATGCTTGAAATTGGTAAAAAAGAAGCTCTCCCCAAGTTATTTTTTCTTAGATATTCAATTAATTTTTTAGCATCTTGTTCTGTATCTGTTACTATATTTTGAAGACTTGCACCAAGAGCCATTTCAATTGCTGTTTCTAATTTTACAGGCACATCTATTAATTCTGCAATAGCTCCTTCTACACCCTCTCCTAGCTCGCTTATTTTTTGAGCATCTTTTAATAATGTTTTAACACTTTTTTGGTAACCTTCTTTTTCTTTTTCAGTTTCTGTTAAAAATCTGTGTTTAGATTCTTTAAAATTAAGTTCTTGTATGCTTTTATTTATTTTTGCATCCATTATATTAATTTGCCCTTCTATTTTATCTTTCTCTTTCTGGATATTTTCCAGCTCTTTTGTTAATTCGTTTTTATGTTTTTGAACTTCATAAAATCCCTTTTCTATTTCCTCTTTTTGAAATCTTGTATTGTCTAATTCTGAAACATTACTTGAAAGCTCACTTTCAATTTGAGATATTCTTTTGTCTAAACTTGCTACCATAGTTTTTTGTTCATTTAAGTTTATATCAATTTCATAAATCATGTCTGTATTTTGTTCAAGATTTCTCTTGTCTTCTTCTATTTCCAATTCTTTTACAGATAAAGTTTTATTTATTTCATCAAGTCTTGCTTGTTTTCCACTTAGTTCTAATTCATATTTTTGCTTATTTTCTTTTAATTTATCTTTTTTAGTTAATTTAGAAGCCATGTCTTCTTCAGTTTTTACGATTTTTTGTTTTAGTTCTTCAATTTCCTCACTTAATCTAGTTTTATTTTCTTCATTATTTTGTATTTTTGCTTTTTTTACATTTATATCTGATGTTAAATTTTCAATTTTCTCTTTACTTGTAAAACTTAAATTTTGAATTTCCTCAATATTTTTTGTTGCTTCATCAATATCTGATTTAAATTCTTCTTTTAATTGTTTTATTTTTACAAGTTTTTCTTCTTCTAAATTACATGTATTTTGCATTACTTCCAAATCTTCTGTTATTTTTTTGACTTCATCTTTATATTTTTGAATATTATATATAAAAAGACCTACTTCAATATTTTTTAGTTCTTCTTTTAAGTTCAAATACTTCTTTGCAGTTTCTGCTTTAGGTTTTAAAGGTTCTAGATTGTTTTCTATTTCTGTCAAAATATCATTTATTCTAAGTAAGTTTAATTTCGTTCTTTCCAGTTTTTTTTCAGATTCTTCTTTTCTAGTTTTAAATTTTACAATTCCTGCAGCTTCTTCAAATACATTTCTTCTATCTTCTGATTTAGTACTTAAAATCTCATCTATTCTGCCTTGTCCAATTATAGAATACCCATCTTTTCCAATACCTGTATCCATAACAAGTTCTAGAATATCTTTTAATCTACATTCAGTTTTATTTATGAAACAATTTGTTTCCCCGCTTCTATAAATTCTTCTTGTTATAGTTACTTCCTGATATTCTATAGGAAGTTTACCATCAGTATTATCAAATACTAAACTAACTTCTGCAAATCCCAGTGACTTTCTGCTTTGTGTACCCGCAAAAATAATATCACTTGATTTCCCTCCACGAAGTTCTCTTATACTCTGTTCACCAAGTACCCATCTAATAGCATCTGATATATTACTTTTCCCTGAACCATTAGGTCCTATAACACTTGTTATTCCTGGCATAAATTCTAATACAGTTTTATCTGCAAATGATTTAAATCCTTGTAGTTCCAATCTTTTTAAGTACATCTCTTTTCCCTCTTTTTTGTTTTTTCTTGTATTTTATACGAAATAACAAAAAATATCAAGGAAAAAATAAATAAAAAGTAAGTGAGTCAAAAAAACTATTGGTATAACTTTTCCCATGTTAGTTCATCTAGTTATTGTTCAAAAATGGGAATATCAAAATTAATTTTTATGTTTTCATCTATAATCATTTGTTTCTCTATATATTTAATGGAACTTTCAGGGATCAATTTTTTCTTCTTTAGGTAGTGCCTGAATAATAAGCCATGTTTGATACATTGCCTTCTCTTTTGTCATATAATTTGCTCCTCCTATCTCTATAAATGAGATTCATTGCTAGCTTATGTTTTGTCATCTCTATTTAAAATTATACAACAGATACCTTTTTATGTAAAATTAATATTTTATATGTTTATTATAAGCCACACTTATATCTAGTGCAAAAACTAAAAAATCTATGATTGTAGTTTGTAAGATTATATTTAATTCTAGTTTAATGTCACAAAAAGAGCACAATTTCTAAAATAATAGATAGTATTGATTCTGGAAATTGTGTTCTTTTTGTAGATACTGTGTTAGTTTCTTTTGATATTAATGTAAAATCATTTAAGCAGAAAATGTAGATACACCTTGTTATAAGAAACTTCTTATTTTAGTTAAGTACGTTGAAAAAAGAATTAGGCAAGTAATATAGTCGCCTAATTCTTTTTTCATTAATATATTTCTAATTTAACTTCTTTACCCTTAAATGCAAATATAATTTTAGTAATATTTTTAAATCCTCGTTCTATTAGGTTTTGTTCATATCCTTTC
>CAZUHD010000100.1:0-6878 GCA_964620415.1 uncultured Clostridium sp. | reverse complement strand
CAATTATCCTAATTGGATTTTTGAGGTTTTATTCTTTATATTTCCATTTGGCTACCTAGAAAAGTTGCAGCTGATTGAGCAAGTTTCTTTTCTACGTCATTCATTTTAGTATTAGCTTCTTTAGAAAGAAGTATAACAGTTCCAATAGTATCTCCATTAGAAATTATAGGATAAACTACTTGTGCATTTGATTTCTTTTCATTAGTTTCATTTTTAGTAATTGGAACAGCTACATCACTATTATCTTTACTTGTGTAAACTTCTTTATCTTCCATTAATTGTTCCAATTCTTCACTTACATTTTGCTCTAAGTATTCTTTTTTAGAACCTCCTGAAACAGCAATGACGGTATCTTTATCTGTTATAAAAGCAATATGACCTGTAGTTTTAGACAAAGTTTCAGCATAACCTGTAGCAAACTCAGTAAGTTCTCCTATAGGAGAGTACTTTTTTAAAATGATTTCGCCTTCTTTGTCTGTAAAAATTTCAAGTGGATCTCCTTCTTTTATTCGTAATGTTTTTCTTATTTCCTTTGGAATAACTACTCTTCCTAAATCATCTATTCTTCTGACAACTCCAGTTGCTTTCATCAATTTTTCCTCCTTAAAATTTGTTTATAATTTTATTATGACAAATAAGGAAAAATTTATACATTTTATTTTGTTATATTTCTTTTTTTTGATTTTTAGAACTTTTTGGAATTATAATTTCTTTTTTTGAATTATGATTAGAGTTATTATTAAAATCTGTTTTTATATGTTCATAAACAGGAGAAATATTTAAATCAGAACCATCTCCATTTACGACTTCAATTTCTTTTTTCTTTTTCTCTACACTCATTGTTCAAGCCTCCTTTTATTTCTTATATCATATTTTTTTTTAATATGCAATGATTTTTAGAATAAAGTTAAAAATTTCACATAAAAATTTAAGAGAAAAACTATACAAAAATAGCTTTTTGATATATAATACAAACGTGAAAAAGAAAATAATTATTTTCTTTTTTGAAAATTAGATCCTTGAAAGGAAGAAAACAAATGAATTTAAAAAATATTTTAAATGGAATCCCAGATTTAAAAGCTAAAGGAGAATTAGACAGAGAAATAGAAGGAATAGAAAATAATTCTAAAAATGTAAAAGAAGGTTTTATGTTTGTTGCAATAAAAGGTTTTACAGTAGATGGTCATGACTTCATAGAAGATGCAATAAAAGATGGAGCAGTAGCAGTGGCTGTAGAAGAATCATTTGATTGGAAAAAACATAACCTACCTGAAAATGTTACATTAATAGTATGTAAAAATACAAGAGAATTTTTGGCTTTAAGTGCATGTAATTTTTATTCTAACCCATCAAAAAAATTTAAGCTAATAGGAATAACAGGAACAAAAGGAAAGACAACAACAACATTTATGATAAAAGAAATACTTGAAAAAGCAGGAAAAAAAGTTGGATTAATAGGAACAATAGCAACATATATAAATGGAAAAAAATTAAATGACTCTGAAAGAACAACACCAGAAAGCATTGAATTACAAAGACTATTTGCTCAGATGGTAAAAGAAAAAGTAGAATATGTAGTAATGGAAGTATCTTCACAAAGTTTAAAATTACATAGAGTAGATGGATGTGATTTTGATTATGTAGCATTTACAAATTTATCTGAAGACCATATTAGTGAAAAAGAACATCCAGATATAAAAGATTATTTCGAATCAAAATTAAAATTATTTGAAATGTGTAAAACAGGATTTACGAATGTTGATGATTTACATGGAAATAAAATAAAAGGATTATTTCCCCAAAGTGATATAACAGGGTATGGAATAGACAATAGTGGGGACTTTTTAGCAAAAGACATAACTGTAACATCATCATATGTAGATTTTAGAGTAAAATTAACAGATAAAAATGAAAGAATAAAAGTAGATATACCAGGAAGATTTACGGTATACAATGCTTTAGTTGCAATTTGTATTTGTAAAAAGCTAGGAATAGATCCTACATGTATAAAAGAAGCTTTAGAAAAGATAAAAGTACCTGGTAGATCAGAAATGGTAGAAAATAAGTTAGACATACCAATAATGATAGACTACGCACATACACCAGAGAGTTTACAAAATATACTTCAAGCAGTAAAAGCTTATGTAAGAGGAAGATTAATCTCAGTATTTGGATGTGGAGGAGATAGAGATACAAGAAAACGTCCTCAAATGGGAGAAATATCTGGAAGGATAGCAGATTATACAATAATAACATCAGATAATCCTCGTTCAGAAGACCCAAAAGCAATAATAGATGAAATAGAAGAAGGAATAAAAAAGACAAAAGGAAAATATGAAGTAATTGTAGATAGAAAAGAAGCAATAGCAAAAGCAATAGAAATGGCAACAAAAAGTGATATTATAGTTTTAGCTGGAAAAGGACATGAAACATATCAAGAAATAAATGGAAAGAAAAATCCTTTTGATGAACGAACTATAGTTAATGAAATAATAAATAGTAAAAAATAATTAGAAAGGCTAAAATAAAAATGAATTCACAAATAATAGCACTTTTAGTAAGTTTTACAATAACAATATTACTTTCGCTAATAATTATCCCTGTATTAAAAAAGATAAAGATAGGTCAAATAGAAAGAGAAGATGGACCAAAATCACACTTGAAAAAACAGGGAACTCCCACAATGGGCGGAATAATATTTATAATATCAATAATAATTTGTACAATAGCTCTATGTTTATATTATAAATCACAAGGCAATTTAGATATGGCAAATAAGTTAATTCCTATGCTATGTTTAACTGTAGGATTTGGAATAGTTGGCTTTGTTGATGATTTTAAAAAATTAGTTTTACAAAATACAGATGGATTAAAACCTAAATACAAAATGTTAGGGTTACTTATAATATCTATTCTATATACAATATATATAATAAAATTTACAGATCATGGTACAGATATTTTAATACCTATATGGAAACAAAAGATAACATTACCAATATTTATTTACATACCTTTTGCTATTTTGGTAATACTTAGTACTACAAATGCAATTAATTTAACAGACGGAATAGATGGATTATCTTCAAGTGTATGCAGCATAATTATAACATCTTTGGTAGTTGTCGCGATGTTAAAACAAGTTAGTGAAGTTACATTATTAGGAAGCATTGCAGTTGGAGCAATATTAGGATTTTTAATATTTAATTTGCATCCTGCAAAAGTATTTATGGGAGATACAGGTTCACTGTTTTTAGGTGGATTAATATCTGTATTTGCATTGTATTTAGAAGTACCATTAATTTTAATTGTAATGGCATTTATACCAATACTTGAAACATTATCAGTAATAATTCAAGTATATTATTATAAAAAAACAGGAAATAGAATATTTAAAATGGCACCACTTCATCATCATTTTGAGCTATCAGGGTGGAACGAAAACAAAGTTGTTAGAGTATTTTCTGTAATAACATTACTAACATGTATAATAGGAATATTAATGATATAGAAAGGGGCGGCTAAGTTTGGCAAAAAGAAAAAACAAAAAATTTTCTAGCTTTTTAGAAAACCCAATTGACTATACACTTCTTATAACAGTACTTTTGCTGTTAACACTAGGTCTGATTATGGTACTTTCTGCAAGTACACCAATTGCATTAAAGGAAAGTGCAAGTCGGAAATAGTTATACATATTTTATAAAACAAGCAATTTTTGCAGTACTAGGTCTTATTGCAATGGGAATAATATCTAAAATAGATTACAGATTTTATAAAAAACTTTATAAATCTGCATATATATTATCAATTGTACTTTTGGTAGCTGTTTTAATCTTTGGAAAAACAATAAACGACTCAAAAAGATGGATATATTTTGGAGAAACTTTATCTTTCCAACCGTCAGAGCTTGTAAAGTTTTGTATGATAATATTTTTTGCAGGATTACTTACAAAAGATAGAGAAGAATTAAAATACTTTTTTAAAGGATGGATAAAACATCTACTATGGTTAATACCAATTGTAGTATTATTGTTATTAGAACCTCACATGAGCGTTACAATGGTAATTGTAGGAACAGTTATAATAATGATGATACTTGCAGGTTGTAAATTATGGCAAATGGCAATACCAGGCATTGCAATAGGAGTACCAACGCTAATTGCAATGATAGTTTCAGAACCATATAGACGTGCAAGACTTGTTACATTTTTAGATCCATGGAAAGACCCAACAGGCAATGGCTGGCAAGTAATACAGAGCTTATATGCAATAGGTTCAGGAGGATTATTCGGAACAGGATTAGGTCAAAGTAAACAAAAGTATTTGTATTTACCAGAACCACATAATGATTTTATATTTTCTGTTATAGCAGAAGAATTAGGCTTTGTTGGATGTGCATTTGTAATAATCTTATTTGCAATATTTATTTGGAGAGGAATCTTAGTTGCAATGAAAGCTCCAGATATGTTCGGAAGCTTAGTTGCAGTAGGAATTACGGCACTTGTCGCAATACAAGTTGTAATAAATATCGCAGTTGTAACATCATCAATGCCGGCAACAGGTATGCCGCTTCCATTTTTCAGCTATGGAGGAACGGCTTTGTTTATAATGCTTTGTGGAGTGGGAATATTACTGAATATTTCGCGAGCGGGAAGGAGAGTATAATGAAAGTCATAATTGCTGCAGCTGGAACTGCAGGGCACATAAATCCTGCTCTTTCTATTGCAAATAAAATCAAAGAAGAAGATAGTACAAGTGAAATAATTTTTATTGGTACAAATAGAGGACTAGAAAATGATTTAATTCCAAGAGCTGGATATGAATTGAAACAAGTAGAAGCTTATGGGCTAAGCAAAAAAATTTCAATAGATAATTTGAAAAAAATGTATAAAACATATAAAGGAATAGGAGAGGCAAAAAAAATTGTAAAAGAATTTAAACCTGATATATTAATTGGAACAGGTGGATATATATGTGGACCTGTAGCAATAGCTGCAAAGAAATGTGGTATACCAGTTTTGCTACATGAAAGCAATAGCTTCCCAGGAAAAGCTGTTAAAATGTTATCAAAAAAAGTGGACACAATATTAGTATCTTTTGAACAGGCAAAAAAATTGCTCCCTAATTGTAAAAATGTTGTTTGCACAGGAACACCAGTAAAAATTAAAAAAAGAGATTTAGGAATTAATGAAAGAATAGAAATTATAAAATCAGCAGGACTAAACCAAATAAAACCTATAGTATTAGTATTTGGTGGAAGTCAAGGAGCTCAAAAAATAAATGAAGCATTAGTAGATATAGTGTTAAATAAAAGAAATAAAAACTATCAAATAATGTGGGGAGCTGGTTCAAAACAGTATGATATAATAAAAGAAGAATTACAAAAAGATGGTTTGGATATAGAAAAAATAGATAATTGTAAAATTGTGCCTTACATATATAATATGGAAGAAATAGAAAATATAGCAGATTTGGTTGTAGCAAGAAGTGGAGCAATGACAATTACTGAAATTGCAAATCTAGCTAAACCATCAATTTTAATTCCACTTCCTAATGTTAGTAATAATCATCAAATGTATAATGCAAAAGTATTAGAAGATGTAAATGCTGCAACAATTATAGAAAATGATAAATTAACAGGAGAATTACTTAACTCTAAAATAGAAGAAATTGTTTTGGATAAAAATAAATGTATGGAAATGGGATTAAATGCACATAAAGTATCTGTACATGATGTGGAGGACAAAATTTATAAAGAGATAAAGAAATTAGTGAAAGGATGAAACCAATTTGTTTAAGAAAAACACACCGCTAAAAATTGTTTTAATAATATTTATTACAGAAATTATTGTATTAATTGGACTAGGTGTATTTATACAACTAAATATAGTTAATATAAATAATCTAATTGACACAGGAGAAATAACTAATTTAGAGCAAACCAAAAATATAATTTATGGTTTATCACAAAATATAAATAAGATTTTAATTGTATGTAGTATACTGTTTGTTGCGATAACAGTGATTTTAAGCATATATACTTCAAGATTTATAGTATATCCATTAGATAAATATATAAGAAGTAAAGATGAAGAGAAATCTAATGAAGAAATAGAAATGAGGAAAATTATATTACACACAACAGAGGGTATAATTGCTTTTAATAGAGATGGTGGAATTGCTTTAATAAATCCAGCAGCAAAAAGACTTTTAAAAATATCTCCAGAAGATAATACATTTAATGATATTTTCCATAAGTATAATGAAGATATAAACATGGAAAAAATAATTTATTTAGACAACTGGACTTCTACGACTGAGAAAGTTGATGTAGGGGGAGAATATACTTTAAATGTTTTGTTTTCTCCTTATAGGGACAAGCAAGACATTCCTGCTGGTATGATTGCTTTTATTCCAGACACGATAGAACATGAAAGATTGGATAAAATGAGAAAAGAATTTGTGGCTGATGTATCACATGAATTAAAAACTCCAATTACTTCTATTATGGGTTATGCAGATACTCTTTTAGAAGGAGAATATGATAACGAAACTCAAAAAGAATTTTTAGGCGTTATATCTTCAGAATCTAGACGTATGGCAAGACTTGTTACTGATTTATTAGAGCTTTCTAGAATAGATAGTAATAAGAAAAAAATCAGGAGAGAAAGTTTTGATTTAGGTCAATTGGTAAAAGAATGTCAAAATAAACTTGCAATTGAAATAAAAAAGAAAGGACACCAGGTAGAAAATTTTGTAACAGCAGAAGTTCCACAAGTTTTTGCTGATAGAGATGACATTGAAAGAGTTGTTTTAAATATTTTAACAAATAGTATAAAATATACTCCTGATGGTGGATTAATAAAAATATATGTTGG
>CAZUHD010000099.1:0-6880 GCA_964620415.1 uncultured Clostridium sp. | reverse complement strand
TTAATTGTAGCACAATTAGAGAAGATAGTGATTATGATGATGAATTTGTTGTAGATAAGGACAAAACGAAGCAACAACTTGAAGTGGCTGAAGATTTAATTAAATTAGTAGAAAATTATTTAAGAACGAAATAATAAATAAAAAAAGATATTGTAAGAAAAAACTTATAATAGCTTTTTTTATTGAAGTGAAAGTGAATGAATGAAAAAAATTATATATTTACTCATAAAATAACTGTTAATAAGTATTTGGCTTATTAACAGTTATTTCATGATATTTTCTTATAAAATAACAAATATTTTAGTTTAGTGAATAAATTTAGTATAGGAGATATTTTTGGAGCGACAGCTGTTTCTGTTCCACCATTTTCTAATATATTTGATTTATGCTCTAATTTATTCATCATTTCTAAATAATAATTTTCAAAAAATTTATATTCATCAATTGAACCTAAAATAGGTTTAATTTTAGAGAGTTTTCTTCTAAAGTTTTCTAACTGCTCTAAGTTTTTTATAGAATTAAACTCTGAATTAAAAAATTCTTCTATGATAAGATTTTGTGTTTGTATAAATATTGATTCTATATTTTCTCTGTATTTTGTTATTTTTTCTTGATAATCTTTATCATGCTCTGAATTATTTAATAATAAAATTTGTTCTTCACAGTTTAGAATATTATCAAATGCTAACTGTATTTGTTCAAAAACTTTTTTTGATGTTAATTTTATAATTTCATTTTTAAAATCATCAGTTGAAAAAAATGTACTTTTATATAAGACATTTTCTCCAACAAAATAAACTAACTCATTAAGTAAAGAACACTCTACTGGATAATATGATGGACTTGGAGTATATAAATTTATATTATAATATTTTTCAAAACTAGGAGCTATTCCTATTATTTTAGATGACATATATTGAACAGCTGCTTCATTTATAGCAGTACCTGTAACTTTAAATTTAGAATACCTTGATAAACCCATCTTTTTAATTTTATTGCTTTTATCTTTTACTTCTTGTAAATAATGTAAACATTCATGTATTGCAAATTCTTCTAAGTCTTCATTTGCTATATGCGAGTTAAAGTAAATGGAAGCATTTTTATAACAATAATTGGCTTCTGCCATTCCTTCAGGCATATTAGCTCTATACATATTTAAAGAAAATAATGTTGAAAATATTTCTTCTTCATTTACATTAAGACTAGGAAAGGTATTGGCTATTCTTTTTGATACATTTTGTGTAATTTTTAAAGTAGTTTCAGTATCTATTTTTTCTGTGACTATTATTCCATCTTTTTGTAAATTTCTATCTACTATGTTCATTAAAGCCTCTCCTTCCATAATATCTATCTTTTGGTATTATATACAAAAAATAATCTAATTATATTATACCGCAAAAATTGTTGAGAATTATGGCAAACATATTATTTTTATATTACATTTATGTAACATATGGAGAAAATCCTTTAAATCAAATAAAACCTGTATAATTTTTATACAGGTTATAAGTCTAATTTTGCTCTATAATTTTTTCCATGATTTGTACAGCATTTGTTGCTGCTCCTTTTCTAATATTATCTGCGACACACCATAAATTTAAGGAATTTGGCTTGCTAAAGTCACGCCTTATTCTCCCTACATAAACTTCATCATGACCATTTACGGTAGAGGCAAGAGGGTAAATATTATTTTTGGTTTCATCATAGAGAACAACCCCTTGGGAGTTTTTTAAGATTTCTTTTACTTCATCTAAATCAAAATTATTTTCAAACTCTATATTTATTGATTCGCCATGACAATTTTCTACGGGAACTCTTACAGCTGTTGCTGTGATTTTTATATCTTGTCTTCCTAAAATTTTTCTTGTTTCATCTATCATTTTGTGCTCTTCTTTGGTATATCCATCTTCCATGAACACATCTATATGTGGTAAACAGTTATTATATATAGGATGAGGAAATTTTTTTAGGTTATTGTAGCTATTTTTTTCCAGCAAATCTTCTAATCCTTTTTTCCCAGCTCCTGATACTGCTTGATATGTTGAATATACTATTCTTTTTATTTTGTATTTATCATCAAGTGGTTTTAATAGTACAACAGCTTGTATTGTAGAACAATTTGGATTAGCAATTATTCCATGGTTTTGCTTTATGTATTCTGGATTAACTTCTGGAACAATTAAAGGTACATCATCATCCATTCTAAATGCACTACTATTATCAATTACTATGCAGTTTTTACTTGCAGCTATGGGAGAGTATTTTTTTGATGTATCTGCTCCCGCAGAAAATATTGCAAAATCAAAACCTTCATCAAATGATTTTTCTGTAAGTTCTTCTGCAATATAATCTTTTCCCAATAATTTAAGTACAGTTCCATTTGATTTACTTGAACAAAATAGTTTATACTCAAAGTTTGGAAGATTTTTTTCTTCTAATACTTTTAAGATAGTTCTTCCTACTAATCCTGTTGCACCAACAACAGCCAATTTATAAGTCTTTTCCATATTATTTTATTATCCTTTCTTTTTATTTTTATTAAATTATATGTTTTGGTTCTAATTTTTGATAATAATAAAAATACTATTTTGTGGTAAAATAAACATGAAAACACTATAAGTTTTAGGGTTAATTTATTGACTTCTTATGTAAAATTGATTATACTAAAGGGAGATTTTTATAGAAGGAGATTGCATAATGTTTGTAGATTATACAAAAATTAAAATTAAATCAGGAGATGGCGGAGATGGAGCTATTTCTTTTAGAAGAGAAAAATATGTTGCGGCTCGGACGGACCTGATGGAGGAGACGGTGGAAAAGGTGGAGATGTTTATTTTGCTGTTGATAAAAATAAAAATACTTTAATTGATTTTAGATATAATAAAAAGTTTAAAGCAACAAATGGGGAAAATGGAAGTGGAGCAAAATGTACAGGTAAATCTGGGGAAAATGTTTATATTGGTGTTCCAATAGGTACTGTTATTAAAGATGCAGAAAGCGGAAAAGTTCTAGCTGATTTATCTAAACCTAATCAAGTTGAATGTATTTTAAAAGGTGGTAGAGGCGGAAAAGGTAATCAGCATTTTGCAACTGCAACAAGACAGGCTCCAAGGTTTGCAATAGACGGAGAACCAGGAACTGAAATGGAGGTTATACTGGAATTGAAGATTCTAGCAGATGTAGGGCTTCTTGGGTTCCCCAATGTAGGTAAATCTACTTTTTTAAGTACTGTAACAGATGCAAGACCCAAAATCGCGGATTATCAGTTTACAACTTTAGAACCTAATTTAGGAGTGGTAAAGGCAAAAGATGGTTTTAGTTTTGTTATTGCAGATATTCCTGGAATAATTGAAGGTGCAAGCACAGGAGCAGGACTTGGCTTACAATTTTTAAGACATATTGAAAGAACAAGACTTCTTTTGCATTTAATAGACGTTTCAGGAATGACAGGAAGAAATCCTGTAAAAGATTTTGAGATTATTAATGAAGAATTAAAAAAATATAATGAAAAATTAGCAAATAGAAAACAAATAATTATTGCAAGTAAATGTGATATTATTAATGAAGATTTATATAATGAACTTGAAAATTTAGCAAAAGAAAAGAATATGGAGATATTTAAAATTTCAAGTGCCACAGGAGAAGGAATAAATGCAGTTTTAGACTATGTTACTAATGCTCTAAGGACATTGCCGAAAGAGGAATTATATGAAGTAGAAGAAAGAAAAATATACAAATTGGAAGACGAAGAAGAAGAGAAATTTTCTATTACTCGTGAAAATAATATTTTTAAAATTACGGGTAAAGCTGTAGAAAATATTATTAGAAAAGTTAATATTGATGATAATGAATCTGTGTATTATTTACAAAAGAGCTTGAAAAATTTAGGAGTTGATGATGCACTAAAACAAGCAGGAATTAAAGAAGGCGATATAGTTAAAATTTTAGATTATGAATTGGAGTGGTATGAGTAATATGGAAAGAGTTGATAAAACGAATTATTATTTGGATATAGCAGAAGCAATAAGTGAAAGAGGAACATGCCTTAGGAATAATTATGGTAGTGTGATTGTCAAAAATGATGAAATAATTTCTACAGGATATACAGGTGCACCAAGGGGCAGAAAAAATTGTATGGACTTAGGTTTTTGTGTAAGAAAAAATAAAACTGAGCTTAGCGGAGCTGGATATGAGCTTTGCAGAGCTGTACATAGTGAACAAAATGCTATAATAAGTGCAAATAGAAAGGATATGATTGGTTCAAGCTTATATTTAGTAGGAATTAATAATAGAAATGGTGAATATGTAAAAGATAATTATCCTTGTACATTATGTAAAAGAATGATTATAAATGCTGGTATTGAAAAAGTAGTTATGAGAGATACAAAAACAGACTATAGAGTAGAATACGTTTCTAATTGGATAAAAAATGATGATACTTTAGATTAATATCTATCCTATAGCCTGTGCTAGAATTAATCCTAATATAAGACTTAAAATTGATACTACACCTGTTAAGTCGAAAGTAAAACCTGGGTAAAGTACAAATATTGATCCTATTGTAAATCCTATTATGGTAAAAAATGTTGGTGTATAAAATTTATCTAATAAGAATTTCGTTATTTTCATAAAAATTATAGAACCAATTATTAAACCAATTCCTAAAGGTATAAGAAAAGGCAAATAAAGGCTTGCAACAGAATCAAGATATGTTTCATATATACCTAAAAGCATTAATATTAAAGTACTACTAATACCAGGAATAATTACTCCAGCTGACATAAGTATACCTGACAAAATTAAAAATAAATAGCCATATTCATGTAAGTGTGTTACTTTTAAGTGTTTTTCTAATAATACTAGGAATATTCCTAATAGAAGAGATATTGCTGTAAAAATTAAGTGATATGGCTTAAATTGTACTTTTGAAGTAATTGATTTTATTAATTTAGGAAGACTACCTAAAATTAAACCGATGAAGGCAAATTTTATTTGTATTGGATATGCAAAAAATAAGTATTTTAATACATTTCCCAAAAGAATTATACCAACTAATGCACCTGATATAATAGGAAACAAAAATTTAAAGTTTTGTTTTATATTTTTAAAAAAGTTTAATGCACAATTAAGTAATGGTTCATATATACCAAAAATTACACATAAAACACCACTACTAATACCTGGAAGTATTGCACCACAACCTATAAAAAATCCTTTTGAGAAATCTTTAAGAAACTTCAAAATGCTCAATCCTTTCTTATGTAAAAATATATGTGTAAAAATATTTTTTATGAATTAAAGGTCAGGCACTTTTCATTTTTTTTAGGCATATAATGTTTTATAGAAAAATGGAGGTGTCTTATGTTTTCTAGCATTTTTGTTGCAGGACTTTTACAATTTCTAAAGACAGCTATTTTAGTAGTTCGGTTATATAACAAGTGGAAATTTGTTTCCAGAACCACTAACTAAGGAAGAGGAACAAGAGGCTTTGGAAAGAATGGCAGATGGTGACGAAGAAGCAAGAAACTTATTGATAGAGAAAAACTTAAGATTAGTTGTTCATGTTTGTAAAAAATATTCAAATGTAAAAGTGGATCAAGATGATTTACTTTCTATAGGAACTATTGGATTGATAAAAGGGGTAAATAGCTTTAATTTAAGTAAAGGCTCAAAGCTTTCTACATATGTATCAAAATGCATTGATAATGAAATTCTTATGTATTTACGTTCTATTAAGAAATTAAATGCAGAAGTCTATCTAAATGAACCAATTGGAAAAGATAAGGATAATAATGTTATTACACTAGAAGAAGTTTTAGAAAGTGATGGAAAAAGCATTGAAGATGTAGTTGATACTAAAATGAAAATAAAGAAGATGTATAATAAGATAAAAGGAGTTTTAAAAAATAGAGAAAAAACTATTATTGAATTAAGATTTGGTTTAAAAGGCGAAAAACCTAAAACTCAAAAGGAAATTGCAAAGATGATGGGAATTTCTAGATCTTATGTGTCTAGAATAGAAACTAAAGCAATTGAAAAACTGTCAGAAGAATTTAAAGAATAATAAATAGAAAGTTGATATCAAAGTGATATCTTCTTTTTTTGTTAATTTAAAAATAGATGGAAAGTATACTATCTCCATTTTACGAGCATGAAAAAATAACTTCCTTGTACTGCTAAAATAACTGTACAGGGAAGTTATTAATTATAGAATCCTAAAGAATAAAATTTAGTCTGCTTTTTCTTTGTTTAAAAATTTATATGTAATTGCAGCTAAAGCTGAGCCTATAAATGGTGCTACTATAAATACCCATACTTGTTTTAAAGCCTCACCACCTAAGAATAATGCTGGTGCTAGACTTCTAGCGGGGTTTACTGAAGTTCCTGTTAATGGAATTCCCATAATATGTACAAAAGTTAATGTTAAACCAATAACAATTCCTGTTACAGATGATTTCTTTTCATCTGATGTTACTCCTAATATTGTATAAATAAATACAAATGTAAGGACTATTTCTACTATTAAAGCTCCTACCATATTTAGTCCTACACTTGAAGCAGAACCAAATCCGTTTGCTCCCAAACCTTGTACTTCTACATTTAGTCCACTATTTACCATAATAACATATAAAATTCCAATTCCTAGAACTGCTCCTAAAACTTGTGCTATTACATAAAAAACAAAATCCTTTACTGTCATTTTTTTGTTGATTAACATGGCTAGGGAAACAGCTGGATTTATATGACATCCTGAAATATCTCCTATTACATAAGCCATAGCAACTATAGATAAACCAAATGCTAAGGCAATTCCTAATGTGCCTAAACTTTCTCCTGCTATTGCAGCACTTCCACATCCAAATAGAACAAGTACTGCTGT
>CAZUHD010000098.1:0-6884 GCA_964620415.1 uncultured Clostridium sp. | reverse complement strand
TGAAATACTTCTTATCCTGAATAGCTGTATTCATCACCTCGAATCGCGAATTTTATTTTCTAGATTATTTGAATAAAATTTAAGTTAAGAAACTAAATATATATTTATATATTAACATACTATTTTTATAAAATCTAGCTTTATGAACAATTTTATCTAAGAAAAAAACAGGCATAGTAAAAAAGTTTTTCCTCTTTTACTATGCTATAACTGTTTTCACATCATTAAATTCCTTTATTACAGGTATAATAGCACTGTTAAATTTCTATTTAATTACTATTTTTATGTATAAACTGGTTGTTCTAAGCCATTTTTTGTTCAATAATTTTTTGAAATTTGCTTATTTTACAGTAACAGTAAAAATTTCTTCTGCTATATTCCCACTACTATCTCTAGCTACTGCCTTTACCTGATAATCTCCAGGAGTATTTACATCAACTTCTCCTTCTATAGCGACTTCGACTTTTTCATCTACATCATCTGTTGCAGTAATTCCTTCTAATAAATTAATCTCATCTCCAACTGATATTTCTCTATTTGCTATACCTCTTATAACTGGTTTTTCTAAATCTTTAACATTAATCTCTATAACTCTTTCATTTTGTATTGGTTCTGAGCCCCCTAATGTTGAATCATGTTCAGTAGTTGCTGTAAGTTTTACAGTATATTTTCCAAGCCTATCAAATACAAAAGTTTCTCCATCTGAAAGTTTTCTACCATTAATCTCTAAAGTTAAATTTGTATTTTCTGGCAAATTAGTCTGATTAATCAACTGTAATTGTAAATCTTCACAGGTTATCTCATTTCCATACCCAAATTCAACATCTAAGTCTTTAAAAGATTCATTTACAACGGTATTTATTTCTTCTACTTCATCAGAAGATGTTTTATAAAAATAGCCAAATACACCTGCAGCAATTAGTAAAATTACTAATAAACAAATTAGGACTATTATAATAATTTTTTTTGAATTTTTTTGATTATTCATTTTTACATCATCTACCATATTATACATTTAACCCTTTCCTACCTGCATAAATAGCAGCTTTTCCTAAATCACTTTCAATATTTAAAAGTCTGTTATATTTAGCAACTCTATCTGTTCTGCAAGGTGCTCCAGTCTTAATTTGACCAGCATTTGTAGCTACTGCAACATCTGCTAATGTCGTATCTTCTGTTTCACCAGATCTGTGAGAAACAACAGCTGTATATCCATTTTTCTTAGCAAGTTCTATTGCATCTAATGTTTCTGTTAATGTACCTATTTGGTTTAATTTTATTAATATGCTATTTGTAACTCCTAAATCTAAACCTTTTTGAAGTCTTTTAATATTTGTAACAAATAAGTCATCACCTACTAATTGAACTTTAGAACCTAATCTATCTGTTAATTTTTTCCATCCGTCCCAGTCTTCTTCAGCCAAACCATCTTCTACAGATATTATTGGATATTTGTTACATAGCTCTTCGATAAAATCAATCATTTCATCACATGTTTTTGTAACACCAATTTTCCAGAAATGATAATTTCCTTCTTTTCCTATTTTCTTTGCTTCATCATACATTTCTGTTGCTGCTAAGTCAAGAGCTAAACATATATCTGTTCCAGGTTTGTATCCAGCTTTTTTTATAGCTTCAACTATTATATCTAAAGCTTCTTCTTCGTCTTTAACATTTGGAGCAAATCCTCCTTCATCTCCAACTGCTGTAGATAATCCTTTAGATTTTAGTACAGATTTTAAATTATGATATACTTCTGCACCCATTTGCATACATTCTGAAAAAGTTTTAGCTCCAACTGGCATTATCATAAATTCCTGTACACTTAATGTAGAATCTGCATGTTTTCCGCCATTCATGATGTTCATCATTGGTGTTGGAAGAGTTTTAGCATTTACACCGCCAATGTAATTATACAATTCCATTCCTAGCGATGCACTTGCAGCCTTTGCAACAGCAAGTGAAACACCAAGAGTAGCATTTGCACCAAGTTTAGCTTTATTTTCTGTACCATCTAATTCTATCAATGTTTTATCTAATGTTATTTGATCATAAGCATCCATACCAATAATTTTATCTCTAATTATTGTATTTACATTTTCTACTGCCTTTAGAACACCTTTTCCTAAATATCTTGATTTATCTCCATCACGTAATTCAACTGCTTCAAAGCTTCCAGTTGATGCTCCTGATGGAACCATAGCTGTCCCAATACTTCCATCTTCTAACATAACTTCTACCTGAACCGTTGGATTTCCTCTTGAATCTAATACTTCTAATGCCTTTACCTCATCAATTTCTAAATATTCTCTCATTATATTCCTCCTTAAATATTTATAATTAAACAGTTTCCTGTTTTTACATCTTTAAAATTTGATTTTTATTGTTTTCTTCTGCCTTTCTTCTTTTTTCTTCTTGAATTTTAGCTTTTTCTTCTAATTTTTTTTGTCTTTTTTCTTCTTGTTCTATCGCCTTTTCTTTTAATTCTTCTTGTTTTTCTTGTGCTGCTTTAACCTCTCTAACATATCCTACTGCATTATTGAAATTCCTTACATACATTCCTGCTTGATATTCTTCTTTATCTTCTTTTGTAGTTTCAGGCTTATTTAAATATTTATCCAATATTTTTCTTTCTTCTTTTAATTCTCCTCCTAAATGTAAATATTTATATCTCCAAATTATATGTCTTACATAACTTGCATATTCTTCTTCACTTATTTTATCATAATTAAACTCAATTTTAAATCTATTGTGAGCAATAGAAATTGTAATGTTTGTCCATAACCTCTGCTCTGTATCTATGAAATCCTGCCTTAAACTTTTTATTACCTGATATAATGCATCTACTTTTTTTAAATATTCTGTTTCATTTATATTAAATCTTTTAGGTACTTCATATACATTTATAGGTTTCTTTTTAAGTAAAGCTCTAGGTATATAGTAAAAAAACATTTCTCCTGTTTGAGTTTCACCGAGTTTTTTCTATGACAGATGCATATAAATAAATTTCATCCCATCTTTCAGGAATTAAATCAAATAAGCATTTCTGTATTTTCTCATATTTGTCTCTCATATTTTTAGTAGTTCTCAGCATATTCCATTTATAGATTAATAAATATTAATCCTTTCCCCTTTCTTCTTAAGTTAATGTAAGAAGTAATTTTTTATTATTTATTTTTCTATTAGACTTTCTCCTGTCATTTCTTCAGGTTTATCAATTTCCATTAATTCTAGTATTGTTGGTGCTAGGTCAGCTAGCTTTCCTTTCTTAAGTTTAATATTTTCTTTTTCAGTTATTAAAATTAATGGAACAGGATTTGTAGTATGTGCTGTATGTGGTTCACCTGTTTTATAATCTATCATTTGTTCCGCATTTCCATGATCAGCTGTTATTATTAGATTTGCTTTTTGTGGTAATATACTATCCATTATTTTCCCAATACAACTATCTACTGTTTCAATTGCTTTTATAGCAGCATCTAAATTACCAGTATGACCTACCATATCAGGATTGGCAAAATTTAATATTATGCAGTTGTATTTTTTTGAATCTATTGCCTCTACAACTTTATCTGTTACTTCAATAGCACTCATTTCTGGTTTCATATCATAGGTTTCAACTTTTGGAGATGGCACAAGTATTCTATCTTCTCCAGGGTATTGTTTTTCCTCTCCACCATTAAAGAAAAATGTAACATGAGCATATTTTTCAGTTTCTGCGATTCTAAGTTGCGTTCCTCCATTTTTACTTATCATTTCTCCTAATGTATTTTTAATTAGTTCTTTTTTAAATGCAATTTTAACATTAGGCATTGTATCATCATAACTTGTAAAACATACAAAATTTAAATCCATTTTTTTAGTTTCAAATTCTTTAAATTCTTTATCAACTAATGCTCTTGTAAGTTGTCTTGCTCTATCAGGTCTAAAATTAAAGAAAATTACAGAATCTCCGTCTTCAATAGTTGCAATAGGTTTTACACCATTAGTAATAACTACAGGTTCAACAAATTCATCAAAAACCTCTTTTTGATAAGAGTTTTCTATTGCAGCAATACTGGAAGTTTCTTTTATTCCTTCTCCATTTACTAAAGCATCATATGCTTTTTTTATTCTTTCCCATCTTTTATCTCTATCCATAGCATAGAATCTGCCTGAAATAGTTGCTATTTTTCCTATTTCCTTTTCCTTCATTTTTTCTTCAAGTTCAAGGATGAAACTTTCTGCTGATGCTGGTGGTGTATCTCTACCATCTAAGAAGCAATGAACATATACTTCCTCTAATCCTTTTCTTTTAGCCATTTCCAATAAACCATATAAATGTCTATTGTGACTATGAACTCCACCATCTGATACTAAACCTAATATATGAAGTTTTTTATTATTATTTTTACAATTCTCCATTGCTTTTACAAGTGCTTCATTTGTAAAAAAGTCTCCATCCTCAATTGATTTTGTTATTCTTGTCAATTCTTGATATACTACTCTTCCTGCTCCTATATTAGTATGTCCAACTTCAGAGTTTCCCATTTGTCCTTCTGGTAGTCCAACTGCCAACCCACTTGCTTCTATTTTTGTTGTAGGATATTTTTTCGTAAGTTTATCAATATTAGGTGTTTTAGCAAGTTTTACTGCATTTCCTTTTGTTTCAGGATTATCTCCAAATCCATCTAATATCATTAGCATTGTTAGTTTATCTTTCATTGTTTTACCGTCCTTTTCTACATACAATTTAATGTTTAAAATTAATAATTTACAATTTTACTAAATTCTTCTGCTTTTAGGCTTGCTCCTCCAACTAGCCCACCATCTATATTTGGTTCATCAAATAATTCTTTGCTATTTGATGATTTAACACTACCTCCATATTGAATTATAATATTTTGGGCAGTATTTTCGCCATAGATTTCAGCTACTTTTTGTCTAATTTTTTTACAAGCTTCATTTGCATCAGCATTTGTTGCTGTTTTTCCTGTGCCTATAGCCCAAATTGGTTCATAAGCAATAATTGTTTTTTCAACTTGTTCATTAGTTAATCCTTCTAATGCTTTTTTAGTTTGGGATGTTATTATTTCAAATGCCTTTCCCTTCTCTCTTTGTTCTAGTGTTTCACCAACACATACAATTGGTTTAAGTCCTACTTCAAATGCTGCTTTTATTTTTTTATTTACTGTTTCATCTGTTTCATTAAAATATTGTCTTCTTTCAGAATGTCCTATTATAA
This sequence comes from uncultured Clostridium sp., assembly GCA_964620415.1. GTDB lineage: Bacteria > Bacillota > Clostridia > TANB77 > CAG-508 > CAG-269. The sequence goes on along the minus strand of CAZUHD010000098.1, from coordinate 1,660 downwards.
CATATTCTACATTTATACTTTTTAACATAGCAGGTGAAATTTCTCCTGTAAAAGCTCCACTTTTTTCAAAGTGCATGTTTTGTGCACCTACTTTTATATTTGTTCCTTGTACTCCAAGTAATACATAAAACAAATCTGTATATGGTACACATAGTATAACTTCATTTTTAGTATCTTTTACCATAGGAGCTAATTCCTCTACAAATTTCATTGCTTCATTAGGAAGCATATTCATTTTCCAGTTTCCTGCAATTACTTTTCTACGCATATTATTCCTCCTTATTAGTTGCATTATAAATAAGATCCTTTTTTATTATTTATCTTGTAAAGCTTCTATTCCTGGCAATTTCTTTCCCTCTAAAAACTCTAGTGATGCTCCTCCACCTGTTGATATATGTGTAAATTTATCTGCTAATCCTGCTTTTTCAATTGCTGCTGCGGAATCTCCACCACCTATAATTTTTACAGCTGGTACGTCTGCTAAAGCTTTTGCTATACTATTTGTTCCAATTGCAAATTGGTCAAATTCAAATAATCCAAGAGGACCATTCCATACTACAGTCTTAGCTTTTTGTAATTCCTCTGAATATAATTTTATAGTTTCTGGTCCAATGTCAAATCCTTCCCATCCTTCTGGAATTTCAGTACATTTAACAATTTTACTTTCTGTATCAGGCTCAAATTCTTTTCCAACTTTTGTATCAACAGGAAGTAATAGCTTTACATTTTTCTCTTTTGCTTTTTCCATAATCTCTTTTGCTAAGTCAAGTTTATCTAATTCACATGCTGAATTTCCAATCTCATAACCCATTGCTTTAAAGAATGTATATGCCATTGCTCCACCTATTATTAGTACATCTACTTTTTCAAGTAAGTTTTCTATTACACCTATTTTGTCTGATACCTTTTTTCCTCCAAGAATTGCTACAAATGGCCTTTCTGGATTTGAAATAGCTTCGCCTAAGAATTTTAATTCTTTTTCTATTAAAAATCCTGATACAGCTGGTAAATATTTTGTAACTCCTTCTGTTGAAGCATGAGCTCTATGAGCTGTTCCAAACGCATCATTTACAAATATTTCTCCAAATGAAGCTAATTTTTTAGCAAATTCAGGCTCATTATCTGTTTCTTCTCTATGAAATCTTAAATTTTCAAGAAGTAAAATTTCACCATTTTTTAAATTTTGTGACTTTGCTAAAGCATCTTCTCCAACTACATCATTTGCCATCAAGACTTCTTTTCCAAGAAGTTTTGATAGTTCTTTTGCAACTGGCTTTAACGAAAATTCAGGCTTAACTTCTCCTTTAGGTCTTCCTAAATGAGAACATAACACTATTTTACAATTATTATCTAATAAATACTTTATCGTAGGTAAAGCTGCTACTATCCTTCTATTGTCTGTTATATTTTGATTTTCATCCATAGGAACATTAAAGTCACATCTAACTAATACTTTTTTATTTTTTAAATCAATATCTTTAACACTTTTTTTACTCATAGATTATATCCTTTCTACACAACAAGGCAGGAGTCAAATGACTCCACCCTTTATTTTATCCCAATTCTGCAAAATATTTTATTGTTCTTACCATTTGGCTTGTATAAGAATTTTCATTATCATACCATGATACGACTTGAACTTGATACAAATCATCGCCTA
>CAZUHD010000097.1:0-7060 GCA_964620415.1 uncultured Clostridium sp. | reverse complement strand
AATAGATGGAAAATACAAAAAGATTAGTGATGAATTTTATAGTGAAAAAGAATAAGTTTTATTGCTTTTTTTAGAACAATATGCTACAATGTAACAGAACGAGAATAAAGTAACAGAAAAAAACGAAAGGAATGGATAGTTATGAAAATTGCAGCATATTGTAGAGTATCAACTGAAAAAGAAGCACAAATTGATTCGTTAGAAAAGCAAATAGAATTTTTTAACGAATTTACTAAAAAGAATGGCTATGAGTTGTACAAGCTATATGCAGATGAGGGAATATCTGGAAAACAAATAAAAAATAGAAAAGAGTTCCAAGCAATGATGAGAGATGCAAAAGCAAAAAAATTTGATAAAGTAGTTGTAAAAGATGTTAGCCGTTTTGCTAGAAATACAGTTGATTTATTGCAAAGTGTAAGAGAACTAAAATCTTATGGAGTACAAGTAGATTTCTTAAACAATGGCGAAGTAATGGAAGGTGGATCTGAATTTATACTAACTATTTTAGGAGCAATGGCACAACAAGAAAGTGCCAATATGTCTAAAAGAGTAAAGTTTGGAAAAGATATTACAGCTGGGAAAGGACGAGTTCCTAATATTGTTTTTGGGTATGATAAAATACCAAATGAAAAATATATTCTAAAAATAAATGAAGAAGAAGCAAAAATTGTAAAAGAAATATTTGAAAGTTATGTGTATAAAGGAATGGGAACTACTAAAATTGCTTGGAACCTAAATGATAAAGGAATCAGAACTAAAAAAACAAAATCAAAATGGGTACAAACATCTATTGTTAGAATGCTTAAAAATCCAATTTATACAGGTAGAGTAATAAACAAAAAATCGGAAGTAACAGACTTTATAACAGGAACAAGAAAAGATTTACCAGAAGAAGAATGGATTACAGTAGAAAGACCAGAAATGCGAATTATATCAGATGAACTTTTTAACAGAGCACAGGATATCTTAGCTCAAAGGTCAAATGAATTTAAACTAAATAACAAAAGAGAAAAAACAGAATATGTATTTAGTACACTTATATATTGCAAACATTGTGGCTATTCATTTAGAAGAATTAGAAGAAAATATACGACCGATGGTAAAGAATATATAAGATGGGTATGTAGTGGCAGAAATTCAATGGGTGTAAATCATTGTCCAAACATTACAGTAATTGATGAAGAAGAACTTTTAAATGCTATAAAAACATATTTGAAAAGTATTATTTCTAATAAGAAAAACTTTATGAAATCAGTTGAAAAAGAATTTGAAAAAATAACAAAGTTAAGAGAAACGGGCGAAAGAAGTGAGCAAAGCCTATTACAAGAAATAGAAAAAATTACAAATAAAAAGCAAAAATATATGGAAATGTTCCAAAACGAAGTAATCAATATCCAAGAATTAAAACAATACACAAATCCGCTAAATGAAGATATAGCAAGATTAGAGCGAGAATTAAAACTAATTACATCAGAGATAAAAGAAAAAGATGTACTAGAAAAAGAACTTACTAAAACAATTAGAACGATTGATGATATACTTAATAATAAAACTATAACAAATGCAATGCTAAAAACAATTATAGATGTTATTGAAGTAGATAGTGATTCTAATGTAGAAGTAAGATTAAAATTATTAAATGAAATAGGAAGTACCCCAATGGTAATAACAAATTTTAGTGAATTACAAGAAAATAATGCAAAACAAGAAGCCCAAGAAAAATTAAGTGCAAATGCTGAAATATCAAAGAAAAATAACAAAAATTCTACCGCTCTGAAAAGTAACATCAGTACATAAAGATGTTTCTGATAGATTACTAAAAATCAATCCAATTTTAGCAAAACAAGTTAGAACTATTTTAGATAAAAATAAGTCTCAAAGGCATCTTCGTGGAGGTATGGCTACCAAGTTAAAATATATCAAAGAAAAACAAAAAACATCTTAAGAAAATACCAGTTTAAACTGGTATTTTCTATATTATACTTCCATAACAATAGGAATAATCATGGGGTTACGTTTTGTTTTTGCAAAAATATATTCCCTTAAATTTTCTCTAATAGAATTCTTAATTGTACTCCAATCACGTACTCCTTGTTCTTCAAACTCGTGAACCTCTTGTCTTACCACTTGTTTTATATCTTCCATAACATTTTCAGATTCTCTTACATAAACAAATCCTCTTGATATAACATCTGGTCCCGCTATTACTTCCCCACTAGATCCATCCATTGTTAAAACAACTATTATTAATCCATCTTGTGATAAGTGCTGGCGATCTCTTAAAACAACGTTTCCTACATCACCGATACCTAGTCCGTCTACTAATACTATTCCAGATGGTACTGTACCTGTAAATTCCGCCGAGTCCTTATTTATTTCTAACACTTTTCCATTTTCTAATTTTAAAATATTTTCTCCTAAAATTCCCATCGTTTTTGCAGTCTCACTATGTGCCATTAAATGTCTGTATTCCCCATGAATAGGTATAAAATATTTTGGTTTTGTAAGTGCTAGAATTAATTTTTGTTCTTCTTGACAAGCATGTCCAGATACATGAACATCTTCTAATGCTGAATATACAACATCTGCTCCAATTTGCATAAGTGAATCTACAACTTTAGAAACATTTTTCTCATTCCCAGGAATTGGATTTGCTGAAATTATAACTAAATCATTTGGCGTGATTTTTACTTTTCTGTGTGTTCCTGTTGCCATTCTTGTTAAAGCAGACATAGTTTCGCCCTGACTTCCTGTTGTTATAATTAAAAGTTTATCATCAGTATAATTATTTACCATATCAATATCTATAAACAAATTATCTGGGCAATTCATATATCCAAGGTTTCTTGCAGTTTCTATCATATTTATCATGCTTCTACCACAAACAGCAATTTTTCTCCCATATTTAATTGCACAATTTACAATCTGTTGAACCCTATGGACATTTGAAGCGAAAGTTGCAACAACTATTCTTTTAGTACAATTAGTAAATAATTTTTCAAAAACTTCACCAACAGTACTTTCAGACATAGTAAATCCTTTTCTTTCTGAATTTGTTGAATCTGACATTAAAGCCAATACACCTTGATTTCCCAGTTGAGCTAATCTTCCGAAATCCATCAGTTTTCCATCCATAGGAGTAAAATCAACTTTAAAGTCCCCTGTGTGTATTATTGTTCCAACAGGTGTATGAATAGCAAGCATTACAGAATCTGGAATACTATGTGAACTTTGTATCATTTCTACTTTAAAGTTCTTACCTAAACTTATTACATCTCCAGCATTTACTTCATTTAGCCTTGCAGAGTCTTGCAGTTTATGTTCTTCTAGTTTATTTTGTATTAGTCCTAAAGTTAATTTAGTTCCATAAATAGGTGTATTTATTTGTTTCAAGAAATATGGAACACCACCTATATGATCTTCATGTCCATGTGTAATTACTAATCCCCTTAGTTTATCTTGGTTCTTTATAATATATGTTATATCTGGTATAACCAAATCAATTCCAAGCATATCATCTTCTGGAAAAGATAAACCACAATCTACAACAATCATGTCATCTTCATATTGGAAAACTGTTATATTTTTTCCTATTTCATGTAATCCACCTAAAGGAATTATTTTTAATTTTGATTTTGGTATAATTGTTTTTTGAATATTCTTTTCGCTTGGTTCTCTTTTTCTTTTAGTTATTTCTCTTTTTTCAAATTCTCTTTTTACATTTGTGTCTATTTTTTCTTCTTTAACTACTGTATTTTCTTTATTGAAATTTTTTCTTGGTCTTCTTTTTCTCATATCATTTCTTAAACCACTATCTTCTCTTGTTAATTCTTTTTTTTCTTCCATTTTGTTTTTTCTTTTCCCTTCTTAGTCTTATTTAAAATTTTAAACATAAGAATAAACGACTTTTAAATTAAGGCAAAATTGCCTTAATTTAAAAATCTACTTTACTTTATTTAGTTTTATCTCATTTATTTTTTGGTTTAAAATCTCATTTAATATGTTTTTTATTATACCATCATTTATGTTAAAAGTCAAATTTTTCCAAATGCGTTCAGAATGTAAAATTTCACTTCACATCAAAAAATCTATCACATATGTATTTTAAAAGAGTTAGATAAAATTTAATCTAACTCTTCTGATTTTAAATCATAAACTTAAAATAAATAAATATTAATATTTCTAAAATCAAAACTAAAGGCATTCCTATTGTGAATTTACGTTTTTTTGTTTTATGATGAAATACATACATTCCTGCTATCGTCCCTACACCTCCGCCTAATACTGTGAACATAAATAATGTATTTTCAGGTATTCTACGATTTGACATTTTAGCTTGGTGTTTATCTATTCCCATTACTAAAAATCCTAAAATATTTATTATTATCAAATAAATTATTGCAACTTGTACTATACTCATAAATACTCCTTTTATACAATTTTATCCCCAAATTTTGTTCCAGCAAGCAGATGATAATGTAAATGCATTACTTCTTGTCCAGAATCCTTTCCTGTATTTACAATTACTCTATATCCATTTTGTTTAAATCCTTGCTCCTCTGCGATCTTGTTTATCGCTTTATGAATATTCCATATATATTTCTCATCATCATCTGAAATACATGCTAATGAATCAATATGTTTTTTTGGTATTACAAGTATATGAATTGGAGCTGCGGGATTTATATCCTTAAAGCAATACACAAGTTCATCTTCATATACCTTTTCACTAGGAATTTCTCCTTTTATTATTTTACAAAATAAGCAATCATTTTCCATAATAAAATTTCTCCTTTACTATTCTAATATAGCCTTTATTCTTCTTACACCAGATGAACTTGATTCTTCTTTTTTGATTTTAAAATGTCCTAATTCTTTAGTATTTGATACATGAGGTCCACCACATAGTTCTAATGAAACATTTCCAATTTTATATACTGTAACTATATCTCCATATTTTTCTATAAACATTGCTTCTGCTTTCATTGCTAATGCATCTTCTTTTTTCATTTCTAGCTTTTCAACTGGTATTGCATCTGCTATCCATTTATTTACTAAATCTTCTGTTTTTTGTTTTTCTTCATCTGTCATCTTACTATCATGTGAAAAGTCAAATCTCATTCTTTCTTCTGTTATATTACTGCCTCTTTGATGTACATGAGGCCCTAGGACTTGTTTTAATGCTGCATTTAATAAATGTGTTGCTGTATGATATTTCGTTTCTATTTCTCCTGTCGAAGCAAGTCCTCCTTTAAATTTTTGAATAGAACCTGCCCTTGATTTTTCTTGATGTTCTTTAAAGAGTTCATCAAATTTATCCATTGATATTGTCATACCATTTTCTAAAGCTAGGTCTTTTGTAACTTCTGGTGGAAATCCATAAGTATCATATAATCTAAATACTATTTCTCCACTTATTTCATTTTTTCCTTGCCCTTTTATTTTTTCTATTTCTTTATTAAATTCTTTTTCACCTTTATCTAATGTTTTCACAAATTTGTTTTTCTCTTCAATAATAACTGATTTTATTAATTCTTTGTTTTTCTCTAAATCTGGATACATTTCTTTTAATGTATCTATATTTAAATCAATTAATTCACTAATTTTCTCAAGGTCTATTCCAAGTTTATTCATATGTCTTATCATTCTTCTAATTAAACGACGTAAGACATATCCTCTATCTAAATTTGATGGTCTTCCACCATCAGAAATTATCATCATGCTTGAACGTAAATGTTCTGCAATAATTCTTCTACTCTCTATACTATCTGTTTTTTGTAATTTCAAAAGTTCGTCCATTACAGGCTTAAATATTTCTGTATCAAATGGTGTCTCTTTTCCTTGTAACAACATTGTCATTCTTTCTAGACCTAATCCTGTGTCCACATTTTGTTGTTTCAATTTAGTATATCCTTTTTCATCTTTGTAATACTCCATAAATACATTGTTCCATATTTCAACATATTTACCACATCCACATGATGGCTGACATTCAGGTGAGCATGCTGGTTTTCCCGTATCATAAAACATCTCTGTATCTGGTCCACATGGGCCTGTTTCTCCTGCTATCCACCAATTATCTTCTTTTCCATAATAATAAATATGTCCATCTAATATACCTACATCTTTCCAACATTTTGCTGCGACTTCATCTCTAGGGCAATCATTATCTCCCTCAAACACAGTTACGGATATTTTTTCTACTGGTATTCCAAGCTCTTTTGTTAAAAAATCAAAACTCATTTTTATTGATTCTTCCTTAAAATAATCTCCAAGTGACCAGTTTCCTAGCATTTCAAAATATGTTAAATGTCTATTATCTCCCACTTCATCTATATCATTTGTTCTTACACATTTTTGATAATCTGTAAGTCTTTTTCCTGATGGATGTGGCTCACCTAATAGATATGGTACTAATGGTTGCATTCCTGCTGTTGTAAATAATACTGATGGATCATTTTCTGGTATTAATGGGGCTGACGGAATTATTTTATGTCCATGTGATTTAAAAAATTCTAAATATTTGTTTCTTATTTCTATTGCTCTCATTGTATTCCTTCTTTCCAAAAATTTCTTCTCAATTATATAGCAAATTACCCAAAATATCAAGTTTTATTTTAATTTATCACAATTTATATCAATTTTCAGTATTCTAAACTATTTTGATCTAAAAGGAAATCATATATGCTCATTATAATAATTCCATTATCATAACGAGATTTTTTTATATTATCTCCAACTATGATTATTTTCTTAAAAAAATCATTTACATTCAATAATGATTTTTGTTCTTGTTCTACTTTTTCTTTTGTTTTCATTTCTAAAGCAGACTGAATATAAATTTTATTATTTCCTTTATTAGCTATAAAATCTATTTCTAATAATTTTTTAGTATTTCCTTCTCTTATTTCAACAGAACCTATATCAACACTATATCCACGTTTTCTTAGTTCTAAATATATAACATTTTCCATAATATGTGATGTTTCCTCACTTTGTCTATACTCTAAAAATGAATTTCTTATTCCCATATCTGTAAAATAATATTTTTGAGGTGTAT
>CAZUHD010000096.1:0-7383 GCA_964620415.1 uncultured Clostridium sp. | reverse complement strand
TGACAGATGTAAATGTAGATAGTGATTCATCAAAAATAGAGAATATGTTGAATTTGTGTAGAGATAGAGAAAGGTTTGAAGTTATAAGAAAATCATTAGTTGAAGAAGAAGTCCGTACAGAAATAACTGAAAAATTTAATCCAATGAAACAAGCAACAATTAATGATATGTTTTCATTATTATTTTATTTAGGCTATTTAACAATAGAAAGCACAGATGGAGCAAAAGATATTTTGGCAATACCAAATAAAGTAATGAGAGGATTATATCAAGAATACTACTATAATTTATTAGATAATGAAGTCGACAATGAACTAACTAATAGGCAAGAAGATATTTATAAAGAAATTTCAAACGAAGGAAAAATTGAAAAATTAACTAAGGAAATTCACGAACTATTGCATAAATTATCTAATAGGGATTACATTAATTTTGATGAAAAAAATATAAAATTTGCATATAATTTAATATTAACAGAAATAAACGAATTTGAAATAATATCTGAACTTGAAGTTAACAGAAAATATATGGATTTATTAATACTTCCTAAAAATACAACAAAAGATTATTATTCAATATTAATAGAATTCAAATACTTAAAAAAGAGTGAAGAAAACTTACTTGAAGAAACAAAGGCAAAAGCAAAAGAACAGATTTTAGAATATAGCAATTTAGAAAAAATAAAAAACATACAAAAGTTAAAGAAATACACAGTTGTAGCAGTAGTAGATGAACTATATGTTGATGAAATTTAATTAAATATCAAAATATAAATATTCATATAAAAATAAGAAAAGTTTTCAATTTTTTTTATTTTTTATGCTGTGAACTGTAACAATTGATTAGATGCATCTGATCAATTTCGTTATACAAAAAATCTTGAATCTTTTTATATAATATTACTTAAGTTAGAAGGCTATGGTAAAGTAGATCCTTTTTTAGCTAATGAAAAATAATAAAAATGACATTTGAAAGTAAAAATAGTATACAAATTTTCGTAGAATATATATTCTGCGAAAATTTTTTGCTTATAAAAAATCAAAATAAAAGTTGTAATATTCTTGACAAAAAAAAGATTTTAATAGATAATATTTTTATCGAAAATAAAATTATACTAAGGAGGACAAATTAAGTGTACGTATTTAATAAAATAACTGTAAATCCACAGTTACCTAAGAGTATAAATAGATTGGATGAAATAGCAAATAATTTATGGTGGAGTTGGAATACAGAATATTTAAGATTACTAAAGAAAATGGATAAAGATTTATGGGAAAACACAAATAAAAATCCTGTAAAGTTTTTAAAAAGAATTTCACAAGAAAAATTAGAAAAAGCAGCTACAGATCCTAATTTTGTTAAAGAATATGAGAAAGTACTTAAAAACTATGATGACTATATATCTAGTAAAGATACATGGTTTAATAAAAAATATCCAGAAAATAGAAATGATTTAATAGCATATTTTTCAGCAGAATATGGATTAGATGAAACTATTCCTATTTATTCTGGAGGACTTGGAATTTTATCAGGGGATCATCTAAAATCTGCAAGTGATATGGGAATCCCTTTAATTGGAATAGGTCTTTTATATAAATATGGATATTTTAGCCAAAGAATAGAAAGCTATGGAATTCAAAAATCAGAATATGATGAAATAGATATTGATAACTTACCAATACATGCTGTAAAAGATGATAAAGATCAAGATGTATTAGTAGAAGTAAAAATTGAGAAAAGAACAGTATATTTAAAAGTATGGAAAATAAATGTTGGAAGAACATGCCTATATTTATTGGATACAGATATAGAAGCAAATAAACCAGAAGACAGAGAAATTACCCAAAAACTATATGGTGGAGATCAAGATATGAGAATACGTCAAGAAATAGTTTTAGGTATAGGTGGAGTAAGACTTCTAAAAACATTAGGAATAAAACCTACAGTGTATCACATGAATGAAGGACATTCTGCATTTTTAACATTAGAATTAATAAGAAATACAATAGAAGAAAAGGAAATTGCTTTTGATGTTGCAAAAGATATTGTTAGTTCAAGAACAATATTTACAACACACACACCAGTTCCAGCAGGAAATGATATTTTCCCAATAGAATTAGTTGAAAAATATTTTAATGATTTTTGGCCAAAACTTGGATTAGAAAAAGAAGAATTTTTAAAACTTGGAATGAAACCAGCAGATACTTTAGAACCTGGATTTAATATGGGAATATTAGCTCTAAAAATCGCAGAAAAGAAAAATGGTGTTAGTAAACTTCATGGAGAAGTATCTAGGGAATTATTTGGAGATGTATGGCCTAATATTGCAGCAAATGAATCTCCAATAACGTATGTAACAAATGGTATTCATACATGTACATGGCTTGCTCAAAATTTAAAAGAGCTATATAATAAATACTTAAGTAGCCCTACAACACCATATTGGCAAGATAAGATATATTCAGATGAAACCTGGAAAAGAATAAAAAATATTCCAGATGAAGAATTATGGAATGCACATCTAGAGAGAAAAGAAAAGCTAATAGAACTTGTAAAAGAAAATACTACAAATAGATTAAGAAAAGCGGGAGTATCTTACGACGAAATAAAAGAAATAACAAATCAAATTTCATCTGATGATTTAATAATAGGATTTGCAAGAAGATTTGCAACATACAAGAGAGCAACATTGATATTTAACGATTTAGAAAGAATAACACAAATATTAAATGACAGTGAAAGACCTGTAAGATTAATCTTTGCTGGAAAAGCACATCCAGCTGATAAAGAAGGTCAAGATTTAATTAAATATATACATGAAATATCTATGAAACCTCAATTTAGAGGAAAAGTATTTTTACTTGAAAATTATAATATAGCAATGTCAAGATATTTAGTAAGTGGTGTAGATATATGGTTAAATAATCCTAGAAGACCAATGGAAGCATCTGGAACATCAGGACAAAAAGCCTCTGTAAATGGAGTAATAAACTTTAGTATCTTAGATGGTTGGTGGGCAGAAGGATATGATCAGACTAATGGATGGATAATAGGAACAAATGCAGAATATCGTTCTTATGCTGAACAAGATATTGCAGATAGTCAAAGTATGTATAAAACTTTAGAAACAAAAATTATACCAACTTTTTATAATAGACCTTCAAAAGGTAAGCCATCACAAGAATGGATGCAAATAATGAAGCAATCTATTATAACAACTGGTGGAAAATATAGTACAGCAAGGATGCTTGTAGACTATACCGAAAAATTGTATATTCCTTTAATAAATCTATATAAAAACAATTTTTCTGATTTAGAAAAGGCAGTTGGCTTTACTTCATGGAAAAAAAGAGTTATGTTAAACTGGGATAATATATTAATAGAACAAGTAGATAATCCTGAAAACATAAAAATAGATGCAGGTCAAGCAATAGATGTAAGTTGTAAAGTAACCCTTCCAAATTTAGACAAAGAAGATATAAGAGTAGAAGTATATTGCGGAAAAATTTCGGATGAGGGACAGGTTGAAAATGTAATAGTAAGGCCAATGGAATTAGTTGGAGAAGAAAAAGAATATAAGAGATATACATATAAGGCAAAAATTTCACTTTCATCTGGTGGAAATTATGGATATACATTTAGAGTAATGCCTACAAACGAAATGTTATTAGATAGTGAAAACTTAGATTTAGTAAAATGGATAACAAAGTAAGGAGAGAGAATTTGCAAAAAGTAATAATTTATACTGATGGTAGCTGTTCGGGAAATCCAGGACCTCGGTGGATGGGCAGCAATACTAATTTCAGGAGATGCAAAAAAAGAAATTTCAGGAGGAGATAAAAAAACAACTAATAATATAATGGAGTTAACTGCAATCATACAAGGCTTAAAAGCTTTAAAATATGAATGTGAAGTTCAAATTTATAGTGATAGTAGCTATTGTGTAAACGCATTTGAAAAAGGATGGATTTATGGATGGATAGCCAAAGGATGGCAAACTAGCACCAAAGAACCTGTAAAAAACCAAGAATTGTGGCAAGAATTGTATGATTTGACTAGGAAACATAAAGTTACTTTTAATAAAGTAAAAGGACATAGTAATGTAGAACTAAATAATAGATGTGATGAACTTGCAAAAAATGCAATACCAAAGATATAGGCGGAAACTTTTCGCTTATATCTTTTTTTGCTTTAAAAGAAAACAAGAGCTATAAATATAACTCTTATTAAACAACTAATTTTTCTTATTTTTAATTAACATCTCCAATTAAATTTCGCACATTAGCAAGTTCATCAGAATATGTTTTATATAAAGATTCAGTCATACCTTCTGTATAACCTGCTTCATAACTAGCAACAGAATTCGCCAAATCTATGATGCGGAACTTATTAGATGAAGCTGATTGATTGATATATGTATAAATAGGTGTGTATGTAACAGAATTTATTGTCATTTTTCCATCCACACTTTTAGTTATATTTAAATTTAAAATAGCAGAATCTTTGGTATAAGCTTTATTTTGACCTGATATGAAATTACCTAATGAATATATAACAAATCCATCTTTAGTAGTTCCATCAGGTAATGTAATCTCTCTTTTTTCCATAGACTGTAATACATGAGGATGGTTACCAATAATTATATCAGCACCATTTTCAAATAAGAAATTAGCAAGTGAAAGTTGTTCTGCGTTTGGCTGTGTTTGATATTCTATTCCCCAGTGCATACTTACACAGATTAAATCAGGATTTTGTTCTTTTGCTAAAGAAAGTTGTTTTAAAATTAAGTCATTATTAATTAAATTTACAGAATAAGTTTTATCACTTGGAACTGTAATTCCATTTGTACCATATGTAAAACTTAAAAATGCAATTTTAATTCCCTTTACATCTTTTATTAATATTGTATTTTGGTCTTCTTCAGATTTATATGTACCTGTATGTGAAATATCAGCTTCATCTAAATAATTAATTGTACTTTCTAATCCAGTATATCCTTTATCATAGCAATGATTATTTGCGGTAGAGAGTACATCAAATCCAACCTTTTTTAAAGTATAAGCTAATTGTTCAGGGGTATTAAATGTTGGATAACCACTATATCCTACACCATTTCCTGCAAAAGTTGTTTCTAAATTTCCAATAGCAATATCGGCTGTTTGTATATGATATTTAATGTCTTCAAACATGTGAGAAAAATCGTAGGTATTGTTTGCTACATCAAATGCATCATTATAAACTGTATTATGACACATAATATCTCCTGTAAGAGCCATATTTATAGTTATATCTTTAGATTCAGATGTTGTTTCCGAAGTGGTACTATTTTGGTTTGAAACTTGGTTTTCGTCTGCAGTCGCTATTTGTGTAGAGCTATCATTTTCTGGAATAGTTGATACTTTTTTTTGTTTTATAGATGAATATACAAAAACAACAAATAGTATAACAATTAATATAAATAATATATTAGATACTAATTGTAGTTCACTTAAAGTACGTGATTTTCTATATTGTCTGCTTCTTCTATTATTTCTCATATAATAAATCCTTTCTTTGTAATTATTTTACAGGTTATCATAAATGTAAAAAAATATCAATAAAAAGGTATAAAATTTATAAAAAAGAATATATTAATTATAAATATATGAATTTAAAAAGTAAAAAGGAGGAAAACAATGAAAATAATAGATAAAATTGCATTAGTTTTAATTATAATTGGTGCAATAAATTGGGGACTAATTGGTTTTTTTAAATTTGATTTAGTTGCTACGATTTTTGGGGAAATGAGTATTGTTTCAAGGATTGTTTACGCATTAGTTGGAATTTCTGGATTATGGGGAATAAAGTTATTATTTAATAATGATTAAAATAATAGAAATGGAATTTAATTTTCCATTTCTTATTTTTCTTATTTCGTAAGTTCAATAATATTATCCATTATTTTATCAGTTACTTCTTCTAATACTTGCTTGTCTCTTCTGTTTTTCTTGTATTCTTCTAAATCTAAAGGCTTTCCATATGTAAGAATAGTTTTTTGAAAAGGTTTTTCGGCACCTTTAATTCCTATTGGAATTACAACGGCATCAGAGTTTAATGCAAAATATGCTACACCAGATTTTGGCTTTATTCCTTTTTTTAATCCATTTCTTGTTCCTTCTGGGAATATAGTAATACAATGGTTTTGCTTAAGCGTTTTTAAAGCTTCTTTCATTGAACCAAAATCTTTGTCATTTCTCTGAACAAATATAGAATTAAAAGCTCTTCCTAAAAATGCCAAAAAGGGGTTGTCTGCTAATTCTTTTTTTGCAATAAATCTATTTTCGTATTTTCGTCGACATGTAGCTTGAATTAGTGGAGGATCAAGAAAAGACTTATGATTAGAACAAAATAATACTGCTCCAGTTGTTGGGATATTTTCTTTACCAACAACTTTTACTCTGTAAACAATTTTAGCATATATATATACTGATACACAAACAATAATTCTAGATATTTTATAAAATAATTTCTTCATTTTTTCACCCCTTTCATTACTTTATACCTTAATGTAATACTTTACTCATCATTATTTGAAGTTTAACATAATAAGAGCACAAAGTCAATGCTTGATTTATCAATTCATTTTAGCAATTTACTAATATTAATTAAACTTTTCTTTTCTTACGGCATAATTTTAACAATTTTTAATTTATGGATAATATTTATTATTAATCTTATAAATCTAAACTATTTGCATTTAATAAAAATTCTTGTAATCCAATAACAGATATGCCTTCTTCTGTTATCCATGGTTTAATTTTATCTTTTACCACTATAATCTTTTTAAAATTATCTGGTATATTCATTAAAGGTCTTTCTTCCTGTATAGTTTTTTCTCTAGTTGGAATACTTAATACAGATTGTATATAATATCTTTTATAAAATTGATTACAAACAAAATCTACTTCTAATTGTTTTTTTGCATCTCCTTCGCGAATTTCTACAACACCAACATCTACATTATATCCTCTATATAATAGCTCATTATATAGGATGTTTTCCATAATATGGCCTTCTTCTTGTTGTCTAAAGTTTAATCTGCAATTTCTAAGTCCAATATCTGTAAAATAATATTTCGATGGTGTTGATATATATTTTTTATGTTTTACATCATATTTTTTTGCTTTCTCAATTAAAAATACATCTAATAAATAATTTATATAGGAAGTTATTGTATTTACAGAAATATCTTTTATGTTGTTACTTTCAAATGTATTAAATAATTTATTCGGATTGGTTAAAGATCCTACTGATGATGCTAATATGTTAACAAGAACATCTAATACGTCGTTACAATTCACAGCCTCCAAATAAAAGCACACTAATTAGAGGGAGCTTTTGGCT
>CAZUHD010000095.1:0-7566 GCA_964620415.1 uncultured Clostridium sp. | reverse complement strand
TACTGTTTGGTTACCTATTTTTAATGTTTCATACCAACTTCTTACTTCACCATTTTTTTCCATTAAATGCTTAAAGTGTTCTGTGTCATACCCTAATAATTCATTAGTAAATTGGTCATATTCATCTATTATAATATATATTTTCTTTCCTGGAAATTTTAATCTAAAATGGTTAAAAAACTTTTTTTGTATAACTTCTATTCCGATCATTTTCTTTTATAGTAAAATCCAAATTGTATTTTATTATAAAAGCCTCCAAACCAGATAAAACTTCACCATAAAAACTTTTCACAGTAGATTCTCTCGTATCAGTATTAACTCCAGAAAAGTTGAAGTATAATATATAATAGCTATTTTTCAAAGGTGTTGGATTTTTACCAATATATGTTTCTCTAAATAATTCTTCAAATTCATCTTTTTTGTTTATATCATAATAATTCTCTAATACACTTGTAAATAATGTCTTTCCAAACCTTCTTGGTCTTAAAAACATTAGCCTCTTATCAGCTAAGGCTTCTAATTTTTCTATAAATTTAGTTTTGTCAACATAGTAATAGTTTCCTTCAATTAATTCCTCGTAATTGCTAATCCCTTTGGGTAACTTTTTCATATTCAATTGCCCTCCTTCCAAAATTAAATATAATGCTATAAATGATTATAACAAAAATCACTTTAAATGTCAAAAGTAGCTCATTGCTGATATTTCGAAGTATCTGAATGCAGATAAATTAACATTGTTTTATTAAATTTATATTAGGGCTGTGAATTGTAACATAAAATCTTTGAATTTTCAAAAATTTTCTCAAAAAGATTGATAATTTTTAAAAATATCATATAATACTAGTAAGGAATGTAAGGAATTTAGAAAGGAAGTGATATTATGGAATTAGCAAAAGTAACAACCAAAGGTCAAGTAACTATTCCAAAATCAATTAGAGAATTATTAAATTTAAAAGAAGGAAGTAAAATTATTTTTATTCAAAAAGGAAAAGATATAGTTATTCAAAATTCTGCAATGTTAGCTTTAGAAAAAATACAAAATGCTTTTGATGGTGAAGCAGAAAGACTTGGTTTAGAAACAGAAGAAGATGTTGCCCAAATGATAAAGGAATTTAGAAAGAATAGAAAGAATGAGAAGAAGGATTAGCTATGAAAGTAATGCTAGACACTAATATTCTTAAAAATGTATAAAAAATAGTGGGGGAGTTGCTAAAACTCTCCAAAATCATTTAGACTCCCGTCTTACTACAAAAGTAGT
The DNA here is from genome assembly GCA_964620415.1 of uncultured Clostridium sp. Lineage (GTDB taxonomy): Bacteria > Bacillota > Clostridia > TANB77 > CAG-508 > CAG-269. The sequence continues at coordinate 6,308 of CAZUHD010000095.1, read as the reverse complement.
AGAGGGCTTAAGTTAAATATATTTTAACATATAATATTTAACTTGTTACACTAAATTTGACATTAATCACTTAAAACCTTAATTAATAAAATCTTCTTGACTTTTAAGCTTAAATGGATTAAAATGTAACATATCGAAAATAGAAGGAGTGTGGTCAAATGAATATTATAATGATGGGAGCCCAAGGTACGGGTAAAGGAACGGTAGCTGGATTTCTAAAAGAAGGCTTAGGTTTACCACATATTTCTACTGGAGAAATATTTAGAAAAAATATACAAGAACAAACAAAACTTGGAAAATTGGTAGCACAGTATGCTGATGAGGGAAAATTAGTTCCAGATGATCTTACAAATGAGATGGTAAAACAAAGACTAAATGAACCAGACTGTGCAAATGGCTTTATATTAGATGGGTATCCAAGAAATATAAATCAAGCACAAACATTAGATAATATACTTGCAGAAAAACACTCACAAATAGATTTAGTAGTTAACCTTAATACTCCACAAGAAGAGATTATTGATAGGGTTATGGCAAGAAGAGAATGTCCAAAATGTAAAAGAATATATAATATGATATTAAAGAAACCTAAAGAGGGAGAAATATGTGATGACTGTAAAGTCGCTTTAACTAAAAGAGCAGATGATACTGAAGAAAGACTACAAATAAGATTAAATACATTTTTTAAAGAAACAGCTCCTGTAATAGAGTTTTATAGAAAAAAAGGAATTGTTAGAGATGAAGAAATAAGCATTTCTATAAATAGATTTGGAGAAGATGTAGCAAAAGATATAATAAAGTATTTTAAAGAAAAAGAATAAAGAGAGACTGAAAGAAGGCTAAAACTTAATGGTTACAATAAAATCTCAAAAAGAAATTGAATTAATGAAAGATGTATGTAAAATTGTTGCTGAATTTTATGAACAACTTGAAAAAAAGATAAGAAGCGGAATATCAACTTATGAATTAAATGAGGAAGCAGAAAAAATAATAAGAAAATTAGGTGGAATACCTGCTCAAATAGGATATAATCCAGGAATAAAAGGTATTCCAAAATTTCCTGCTGGAACTTGTATTTCTATAAATGATGAGGTAATACATGGTATACCAAGAAAAAATTGTATTATAAAAGATGGAGATGTTGTAAGCATAGATACAGTAATACTTAAGAATGGATTTCACGGAGATGCTGCTCGTACATTTATTGTTGGTAAAGCTTCGAAAGAGGCTAAAAGATTAGTCGAAACGACAAAACAAGCTTTTTTTGAAGGCTTAAAATTTGCTAAAAAAGGCTACAGGGTAGGAGATATTTCCCATGCAGTTGGAGAATATGTTAAATCTCAAGGATATTCAGTTTTAAAAGAATTTCAAGGACATGGAATAGGAAGAGAAATGCATGAGGATCCAGGAATACCTAATTATGGAAAAGCAGGAAAAGGGATCAGATTAGAACCAGGAATGACAATATGTATAGAACCTATGGTAATACAAGGAAAAGATGCTGTTTGGCAATTAGATGATGGATGGACAATAGTAACACAAGATGGAAGTTTGGCTGCTCATTATGAAAATACAATTTTAATTACAGAAAATGAGCCAAAAATATTGACAATTAAATAAATATGAGATATAATAGTAAAGCTATTGTACATAATAGGGATAATATGTAATTTATATAAGTTACATAAAAACCTAGTATTACAAAAGCTTTACCTTAGTTTATAAAGATTTAGTTCTTTGAGGGAGGCGAAAAATGGCTAAAGAAGAACTTTTAGAATTAGAAGGAAAAGTTGTAGAAACATTACCTAATACAACATTTAGAGTTGAACTAGAAAATGGTCATCAAATATTGGCAACTATTTCTGGCAAATTAAGAATGAATTATATAAAAATTCTTACAGGGGATAAAGTAAAAATAGAAATGTCTCCATATGATTTAAATCGTGGTAGAATTACTTGGAGAGCTAAATAGTAAATAAATATAGAAAGGAATTAAGGAAAATGAAGGTAAGACCATCAGTAAAAAAATTATGTGACAAATGTAAAGTTATCAAAAGAAAAGGCGTAATTAGAGTAATATGCGAAAATCCTAAACATAAACAAAGGCAAGGATAATAATTAAATATTTATAGATAAAAGCAGATGCTTATGTTTTTAAAGCTAGGCAGATGTTTTTGCTTTTTTACGTTTATAACACAAATATGGTAGCGGCTGAATTAATCTATTTGTGTTTATATAAATAATTATCAAAAAAATCTAAAGATTTAATAATATGTAAAAAGCAATTATATGTTATTAAATGCATTTCACCTTTAGGTAATTTTGGTAAGAACCAAAGATAAATAAAGAAAACAAAAAATAATTTGGAGGTGTAAATAAAACATGGCTCGTATATCAGGAGTAGATTTACCTAAAGACAAGAGGGTAGAAATTGGACTAACATATATATATGGTATAGGATTAACAAGTTCTCAAAAAATTCTAGAAAAAACAGGAATTAGCCCAGATGTTAGAGTAAAAGACTTAACAGACGATCAAGTAAATGCAATAAGAAAAGAAATAGATGCTAACTATAAAGTTGAGGGAGATCTAAGAAGAGAAGTTGCTCTAAATATAAAGAGACTTACAGAAATTGGTTGTTATAGAGGAATAAGACATAGAAAAGGACTTCCAGTTAGAGGTCAAAGAACTAAAACTAATGCTCGTACAAGAAAAGGACCAAGAAAAGTAGTAAGTAGAAGTAAAAAGAAAGAATAATATCTAAAAACCTAGGTAAAAAATAAAGAGGAGGTAAATAGAAAAGATGGCAAAAAGTGTAACAAAAAGAGCAGTTACTAAAAGAAATAGAAAAAACATCGACAGAGGTTCAGCTCATATTCATTCAAGTTTTAACAATACAATAGTATCTATTACAGATACTGCTGGAAATGTTATATCTTGGGGAAGTGCTGGTGTACTTGGATTTAAAGGCTCTAGAAAAAGCACACCTTTTGCAGCTGGAGAAGTTGCAGAGGCAGCAGCAAAAAAAGCTCAAGAACATGGTCTAAAATCTGTTGAAGTATTTGTTAAAGGTCCTGGTTCTGGTAGAGAAGCAGCAATAAGAGCTCTTCAAACAGCAGGATTGGAAATAAGTTCTATCAAAGATGTAACACCAATACCACATAATGGTTGCAGACCACCAAAGAGACGTAGAGTTTAGTTTATATAAAAATATTAAATAAAGAGGTGAATTTTAAAATGTCAAGATATAAAGATGCACAATGTAGAGTTTGCCGTAGAGAAGGATGTAAGTTATTCCTAAAAGGTGACAGATGTTATTCTGATAAATGTAGTATATCAAGAAGAAACTATGCACCTGGAGATCATGGACAAAAAAAGGGAAAACTTTCTGAATATGGCACACAATTAAGAGAAAAACAAAAAACAAAATCATACTATGGTGTAGGAGAAAGACAATTTAGAAAATATTTTGAAATGGCTTCAAGTAAGAGAGGTATTACGGGTGAAACATTATTACAAATCTTAGAGAGTAGATTAGATAATGTCGTTTACAGATTAGGATATGGAATATCTCGTGCAGAAGCTAGACAAATGGTAAATCATGGACAATTTGAGGTAAATGGTAAAAAGGTAGACATCCCTTCATATTTAGTAAAAGAAGGAGATGTTATAACAGTTAGAGAAATTAAGAAAGATAACAAGGCTATAAAAGCAAATGCTGAAGCAAATGAAAAGAGACCAGTTCCAGCATGGCTTGAAAAAGATAATAAAAATTTAGGTGGAAAAGTTATTAAATTAGCTTCAAGAGAAGATATAGATATTCCAATAGAAGAACATTTGATAGTAGAGCTATATTCTAAATAATTAGGAGGTTAAATTAATGATAGAATTCGAAAGGCCAAATATTGAATGCATAAAAATTGATGATGAAAACAATTATTCAAAATTTGTGTGTGAGCCATTAGAAAAAGGTTATGGAGTAACAATAGGTAACTCTTTAAGACGAATTTTACTTTCATCACTTCCAGGTTGTAGCATAACAAGTGTTAAGATTAATGGAGTTTTACATGAATTCTCTAGTGTTCCAAATGTAGTAGAAGATGTACCAGAAATTATTTTGAATTTAAAAAATGTAAGGCTAAAATTTGATGAAGAGAATGAAGAAAAAATATTACGTATAGATTTTAAAGGCGAGGGTGAGGTTAAAGCTGGAGATATTGAAACAGATGGTTCTGTTGAAATATTAAATCCAGATCTACATATTGCAACAGTTTCAGAAGGTGGACATCTTGTTATGGAAATGACAGCTAATAAAGGAAGAGGTTATACTCCAGCTGAAAAAAATAAAAATCCAAATCAAGATATATCTGTATTACCAATAGATTCAATTTATACTCCAGTAAAAAAGGTTAATTACCAAATAGAAAATACTAGAGTTGGTCAAATGGTTGATTTAGATAGATTAGTAATTGAAATTTGGACAGATGGAAGCTTAAAACCTTATGAAGCTTTAAGTCTAGCTGCAAAAATATTATCAGGTCACTTAGAATTATTTATTGACTTATCAGAAGCTACTAGAAATACTAGAGTAATGGTAGAAAAGGAAGAGAATAAGAAAGAGAAGATTTTGGAAAAATCAATTGAAGAATTGGAATTATCAGTAAGATCATTCAACTGCCTTAAAAGAGCTGGAATTTCAACTGTTGAAGATTTAATAAATAAAAGTGAATCAGAAATGATGAAGGTAAGAAATTTAGGTAAAAAATCATTAAATGAGGTAATTGCCAAATTACATGAATTAGGATTAGAATTTACTCAAGAGGAAGAATAAATGAAAATAAAAAAATTTCTTTAGATTAAGGATAAGGAGGTTGTACAAAGTGGCTAACAGAAAATTAGGAAGAAAGTCAAGCATCAGAGTTTCAATGCTTAAAACACTAACAACTGATTTAATTATGTATGGAAAAATAACAACTACTGAAGCAAGAGCTAAAGAAGTAAAGAAAATAGCAGACTCTATAATTGCTTTAGCTGTATCTGAAAAAGATAACTTTGAAACTGTAAATCAAAAAGTTGTTAGAGCAAAATTAGACTCTAAAGGTAATAAATTAACAGAACTTGTAAAAAGTAAAAATGGTAAAGAATATTTAAAAGTCGTTAAAGAAGAAGTAACTGAAGAAAGACAAAAAGATTTACCATCAAGATTAAATGCTAGAAGAAAAATTATGACAAAAATAAATAAAGTAACTGATAGCGACGGTAATAATGTTGATTTACCATCTAAATTGTTTAATGAAATAGCTCCAAAATATGTTGATAGAGTTGGAGGATATACAAAAATAGTTAAAGCAGGTCCAAGAAGAGGAGATAATGCTGAAACAGCTATTTTAATGTTAGTATAATAAAATAAAAAAGAAATTACACTTAAAATGAAGTGTAATTTTTTTGATTGATGAGATATATTTATTATTTGAGCAAGAATATTTAGCAAACTTCCTATTATCAACAGACAGAATAGAGCTTGCTAGGTTGTTAAATATATCCGATTTACAAATGAATTATATTACTAATGTAAATAAATACAAATATGCTATGTTAATGATAAAATAAGAATGTAAAAAAAATGGAAAATAAAAATGTACAAAAACTTACATTCTTATATTAAAAAAAATTTACATTTTTATATTGACATTAACATTTATGAAAAAAATAAAATAATAGATTTTATACATTAAATGAAGATAAAACAATAATTATGAGATTTACCAAACTGGAGATAATTTTAAATATAAAGAGGAAACTATAATAGTTCAAGGAAATGAATTAGTAATAGCAATAAAACAAAAAGAATAATAAGAAAATATAAAAAAAGTCAAACAATTTACTATAAAAAGTAAGTAGTGTGGCTTTTATTTTTTTCTAAAATTTAAAATATTTCACAAAAAAATGACGTAAAGTTCTATACTTTACGACAAAAAACAACAGACTTTATAATAAAACTCTGTCATAAATTTTTTATTTAACTTATCTAAAAATTTCTTTGGAATACTATAAAAAACAAACATATTCAATTTAATAGAATATTGATTTAAAACTTTTTGGAAATTTTTTTAAATAAAAAATTACTTTATCCCAATAATTATTCTTACTGAACTCTAAAAGAAATTTAGAAAATTTAAAAATAGTGTTGAATTACAATAAATAATGTGATAGAATATTATTAGTGTTGTAAAAAAGTGTCGTAAAGTATAGAACTTTATGACAAAAAGTTAGGAAGAAAAAAATGCTAGAACAAAGAATACAAGGGA
>CAZUHD010000094.1:0-7661 GCA_964620415.1 uncultured Clostridium sp. | reverse complement strand
TGTTTTCTTGCAAAATTTTAATTTTTTTTATCAATTAACTGGCAAACTCGGGGGAGAATGTTTGTGTTAAATTCTTCATATTTTTTTGTATCTAAATAAATTTTTGTACATTTTTATCAACCGTAATGTACTGTTTTTTTTATTTTCTTTAATTAATAAAAATTATCAATAATTTTTTCTAATTTATTTTAATTATGCAATGAACCAAGGAAAATATAAATATGAATTTTATTTTCTTAATTAGTAGTAAAATATTATAAATTATGTTATAATACTAATTAGTAAAGGAGTATGATTGTAAAATGATGTATCCATATGTAAAATATCCCGACGGCACAGAAGTTGTTTTTTCAAATATATATACTGAAAATGATATGGAGTGTATAGATGTACATTTCGAACGTCCAACAGAAAATGGCTTTGATTCCGTTAGAATACAATTACCAACATATAAAATAATAGTCTGGGAAGGTAATTACAGTGAAGAAGAAATAGAATTCTTTAAACAAGTTGTTCAAAATAGTGCAGACTTATTTTACAAATATGCAAAAGAGGGAGGGTTCAAAATTGCCTAGTGTATTTGAGTTTTATCGGCTATAAAATATATTTTTGGTCTAATGAAAACAATGAGCCTATTCACGTTCATATATCAAAGGGAAGACTAACCGAAAATTCTACTAAAGTTTGGCTAACTAAATCGGGTGGCTGTATAATAGCAAATAATAAAAGCAAAAATACTAGTTTTTTATAAATTTTATTTAACAAGTTTTCCACCTAATTGATAAAAAAATTTAAAATCGTTTTTGGAGTCAGTTTTGACTTTTTTATTTTCTGATGTTATAATTTATAAAAATATTTAAGAAAGGATTAGTTTATTATGCCAGATATAAAATTAATAGCCAAAAACCCAAATGCTTATCATAATTACAATATTATAGATAAAATTGAATGTGGTATTGTTTTAGCTGGTACTGAAATAAAATCAATTAGAAATGGTAAAGTAAATTTAAAAGATAGTTTTGCTACAATAAAAAATGGAGAATGTTTTATTATTGGTATGCACATAAGCCCATATGAATTTGGAAATATTTATAATAAAGATCCATTAAGAGATAGAAAGCTTTTACTTAATAAATCCGAAATTAATAGATTAATTGGTAAAATTAAAACACAAGGTTTTTCTCTAGTTCCAATTTCACTTTATTTTAAAGGAAGTTTAGTAAAAGTAGAACTTGGAATTGGTAAAGGTAAAAAGCTTTATGATAAACGCCAGGATATAGCTAAAAAAGATGCCCAAAGGAAAATACAAGTTGCATTAAAAGGTTCATATTAAAATTTTATTAAGACTAGAAAAATCATATTTTCTAGTCTTAATTTTTTATTCAAATATAATCCAGCCTGTATCATTATTTACAACAGTTCCGCCTTTTACAATAACTTCTCCATAATGATCTTCTCCAACTCCAGGGCTTATCGACTCTACATTTTTCGCTAGAAGCTCTTTTGATACAAGATTTTGTGCTTCAAATCCATTTCCATCATAAGTTTCAAGATAGACTTCTTTATTTGAATACAAAACTACTTTATATAAAGAACTTCCCATAAAGCCTGTTGGTGATACTTCTGTAATAACACTTATATTTTCTTGACTTCCGAGAGCATTTTGGTTTACCTCATTATTTATTTCTGTTTCATTACTTACTAAATTATCTTGTTCTACATTGTTTTCTTCGTAAGTATTATTATTTGTAGATATATTTTGTTGTTCTTCTGGTTTACTTTTTAATATAAAAAGTAAAACAAAAACAATCAATACAATTAAAACCATAAAAAATATTATTTTATTTTTCATTGAAATACCTCTAAGTTAAATTTTGTTACTTGAACCAAAAACATTAACCATTTTATGATAAACTGTTTCTTCAATTAATTCTCTTGCAGGTGCTAAATATTTACGAGGATCAAAAACACTTGGTTCTTCAACAAACATCTTTCTAATTCCTGCTGTCATTGCAAGTCTTAAGTCTGTGTCAACATTAATTTTTGAAACTCCAGATATTGATGCTGTATGTAGCATTTCATCTGGAACTCCCTTGGCTCCTGGTATATCTGCTCCATATTTATTGCATTGTTCTAAAAGACTTGGTACAACTGTTGAGGCTCCATGTAATACAATTGGTGTATTTGGTATTAGTTCTTTTACTTTCTTTAAAATATCAAATCTTAATTTTGCTTCTCCTTTAAATTTATATGCACCATGGCTTGTTCCAATTGCAATTGCAAGTGAATCACATCCTGTTTTTGTAACAAATTCTCTAGCTTGCTCAGGATCTGTATACATACTGTCTTCAGATGCTACATTTACGTCATCTTCAATTCCTGCAAGTTTTCCAAGCTCTGCTTCAACAACTACTCCTTTACTATGAGCATAGTCTACCACTTGTTTAGTTAAATTTACATTTTCTTCAAAATCATATTTTGAGCCATCAAACATAACAGAAGTAAATCCTGCATCAACACACATTTTACAAGTATCAAAATCTGGTCCATGGTCTAAATGAATAGCAACAGGTATATCAGGATATTCTTCTACAGCAGCTTCTACCATTTTCATTAGATAGCCCATTCTTGCATATTTTATAGCACTTGATGAGCATTGTAAAATTACAGGTGATTTAGCCTTAGCTGCCGCATCCATAATTCCTTGGATAATTTCCATATCATTTATATTAAATGCTCCAACTGCGAAATTTTCTTTCATCGCTCTTTCAAACATATTTTTTGTTGTAACTAACATAATCTTACCTCCTATTTTTTTCTTTATTTTATTTCTAAACTTTTTTAATGTCAAGAAATTTTTTTATTAATTTTTTTATTTTCTCTACAACTTCATCTATAGTCATATTTGATGAGTCAATATAAATAGCATCTTCAGCTTGTTTTAATGCTCCTACTTCTTTATGTTTATCATTATAATCCCTTAATCTTATATTTTCTAAAACTTCATCATAAGAGATGTTTATTCCTTTTTCTATATTTTCTTTATATCTTCTTTTTGCTCTTATTTCTTCACTTGCATCTAAATAAATTTTCAAATCTGCATTAGGAAAAACTACTGTTCCAATATCTCTTCCTTCAACAATCGAATTTTTTCCTTCTGCCAATTTTCTTTGAATTTCTACCAATTTTTCTCTAACTGATATAATAGATGAAATTTGTGAAACAATTCCCGTTACTTCTTTGCTTCTTATTTCTTTACTTACATTTTCCCCATTTAATAATATAATATCTTCTGTTCCTTCTTTTTTTATTTCTATTTTCATATTATCTATTAGCTTCGTAATTTTATCTTCTTCACTTATATTATACCCTTTTCTTATTACTTCTAAAGCAACACATCTATATGTTGCACCTGTGTCTAAATTAACTAATCCCATTTCTTTTTCTATTCTCTTTGTAATAGTTCCTTTTCCGCTTCCAGCAGGTCCATCTACTGCTACAATAAAACTCATATTTATTTCTCCTTGTTTCTATCATTTTTTTTATACTATCACAGAAAGAAAAAAATGTCTATAAAATAACTATTATTTTCAAGAGAAAATTGTATTACTTTTACAATGTATTATTTTAGACACAAATGGAGGGTGCTAGTTATAGCACCCTCTTTAATTCACCTCCCTTAGAACAACTGTCCCTTGGCGAGGCCGTCAAGGATATCCTTCGCCGATTTCTTATCCTTGGCAACCTTGACGTTCTCGCCTTCTTTGAACCACAGGTTGGCGGATTCATCCCACCAGCCAATTTGGAACGCACTGCCACTGTCCTGCAAGCGGATCAGCCGAGCAGCGTAACCGTTCCGGAAGATCCACGTGTGATCTCCGACGAACTCATCGTCGTGACCATACGTAGACATGCCGTAGCGAGCAAGATTCTTTTTTCTGAGAATCTCGCGTATGTGTTCGAAGCGGATTTTCCGCTTCTTGGCTACAAGTTTGCATTCTTCGTTCATGTCGTTGTTTCTTTGCTCCCTTCGTTTTTTATATCTATATAAACTAGCATTTCTGCTAGGGGAACGGGGGGAATTTTATATAAAAAGGCATATTAGCCTTAATGTATTGATTATAGCATTTTTTTAAAGTTTAATCAAGTACTTTGTTGAATTTTTGTACTATTTGTATTTCATTTAAAGGTGAAAGTCCGTATTTTCAATGCTTTATAGGTTCTAAATTAACATAAGCAAGTAAATAATTTTTTAGATTTTATCTTTACAATTTTATAAAATCTTGGAATATTTGAATTTAAATATAAAAATGAATTTTTTTAAAACATTTGACATATAACAAAAACTATAGTATACTATAAATTAGCTTAAGCAAGAGAATAGTTCCAAAACTTGGAACACAGAGATATGTTTACCGCATATCTCATTTTTTTGGAACAAAAAAATGAGCTTCCTAAACTACCTTTGATGCTTAATGTAATAATATATAAACTTTTATGGAGGAAATAATTTGAAAAATATACCTGTTGAAAAAAATAAAGAATATATAGTAGATATTATAGATAATGGATTTGAAGGCGAAGGTATTGCTAAAATTGCCGATTTTACAATATTTATTGCAGGAGCAATAAAGAATGAAAAAGTTAAAATATTAATAACAAAAGTTTTATCTTCATATGCTTTTGGAAAAATAATTGAAATTATAAATCCATCAACTTCAAGAATAGATATAGATTGTATTACATATAAAAGATGCGGTGGATGTAATTTAAGACATATTGATTATGATGAAACATTAAATATGAAACAAAATGCTGTACAATCATTGGTAAATAAAACTCTGCAAGCAAAAATTGGTGTAGAAAAAACAATTGCTATGGGTAATCCATATCATTATAGGAATAAGCTTCAATTTCCAATAGGAGTTGATAAACAGAAAAATCCTATTGTTGGAGTTTTTGCAAATAGAACACATGAAATAATTCCAATTGAAAATTGCATGATACAAAATGAAAAATCAGTTACTATTGCAAAATATATTATTGAAATAATAAAAAAATATAAATTAAGTGTCTATGATGAAAAAACTAATAAAGGCTTAATTAGACATGTTGTTATTAAAAATGGAATTATTTCAAATGAATATATGGTAGTTTTAGTTATAAATGAAGATAAACTCCCTCATGAAAAAGAAATAGCCTTAAATTTAAAAGAAAAATTTCCAGAAATTACATCTTTAATTGTAAATATAAATAAAAAAGATACAAATGTAATTTTAGGCGAAAAAAATATTACTATTTTAGGAAAAGATTATATAACTGATATACTAGGAGATTATTTGTTTAAAATTTCACCACTTTCATTTTATCAAGTAAATCCTGTTCAAGCTGAAGCATTATATAATTATGTTATAGAAAATGCTCACATTTCTAAAAATGATGTAGTATTTGATCTATATTGTGGTATTGGTACAATTTCAATTTTTATTGCAAAATATGCTAAAGAAGTTTATGGAGTTGAGATTGTAAAACAAGCAATTGATATGGCAAATGAAAATGCTAAATTAAATAAAATAAGTAATATTAATTTTATAGCAGGAGATACAGAAATTGTATTTCAAGATTTAGTAAAAAATAAAAATATAATACCAAATATATTAATTGTAGATCCACCAAGAAAAGGATTAGATAATACAACTATAAATAATATTTTAGACATAAAACCTAAAAAAATTGTTTACATTAGTTGTAATCCTGCAAGTTTAGTGCGCGATCTAGCAAAAATAGAGAGAATTTATGATATTAAGCTAATTCAGCCATTTGATATGTTCCCTTTTACAAGCCATGTGGAGTGTGTGACAGTACTTAAGCTTAAATAGGTTTGAAATTATTTTTAAAGTAAAATTTTAAATAAAGATATTAATTAAACTTTTTTGACATAAACAAATAAAAGAAGTGTAACATAAAGTGGCAAGTTAAAGATAACACTTTATTTACACTTTTTTTATCTTATATGTTAAAAACTAGTGTTGCAATGTTAAAAAATATAAATACTGACAATGTATCAACAATTGTCGTAATAAGTGGTGCAGCCATAATTGCAGGATCAAGTTTTAATTTTTTTGCAATCATAGGCAATATACATCCTAACAGTTTTGCTATAATAACTGTAAAAATAAGTGTAACTCCTACGACTAAGGCTATTTTTGCATCATGGTATTGTAACATAATTCTTACTGAATTTGCAATTGACAATACAATTCCTACAACAATTGCAACCCTAATTTCTTTCCAGATTGCTTTAAAAATATCTTTTGTCGTAATTTCATTCATTGCTAACCCTCTTATAATAAGAGTTGAAGTTTGTGAGCCACAATTTCCTCCTGTATCCATTATCATTGGAATAAATGCAACTAATAAAGGCAAAGTAGAAATTGCTGCTTCAAAATTTTCTATAACCTCTCCGTGTTATCATCGCTGAAACCATTAGTATCAATAACCAAACTATTCTCTTCTTTGCATGTGCAAATACCCCTGTTTTTAAATAAGAATCTCCATCAGAAGGTGTGATAGCTGCCATTTTTTCAAAATCTTCTAATGTTTCCTCTTGAATTACATCTACAGCATCATCAATTGTTATAATTCCAACAAGTCTATTTTCTTGGTCTACAACTGGTAAAGCAATACAGTCATATTTTTCAAACATTCTTGTGACTTCTTCTTGGTCTTCTAATGTATTTACTTTTATAACATTAGTATCCATAATATCTTTTATTAATTCATCTCTTTCTGCAATTAAAAGATCTTTTATATCAATTACACCTAATAGTTTTCTATCAATTGATACCACATAGCAATTATATACAGTTTCCTTTTTTAAGTTTCTTTGTTTTATAACTCTAAAAGCCTCATCTACATTCATATTTTCTTTTAAATCTACAAACTCTGTTGTCATAAGTGTTCCTGCTGTTTCATCAGGATATTTTAAAAGTTCATTGATGACTTTTCTATTTTCAGGCTTAGTATTTGCAAGTATACGTTTTACAACATTAGAAGGCATTTCTTCAATTAAATCTACAGCATCATCCATAAAAATTTCATTCATTACATTTTTTATTTCTGAGTCTGTAAGACAGCTAATTAACTTTTCTTGATCGTCATGCTCTAACTCCACAAAAACTTCCGCAGCCTTTTCTTTAGATAAAAGTCTATATATCATAATTATTTTATCTTCATCTACATTTTCTAAAATACTCGGGAAATCAGCACTGTTTATGTTATCTAAATATTCACGCAATTCTTTAATTTTCTTATTTTCAATTAAATTAGTTACTTTTTCTATAATTTCTTCTAATTCCATGTTAATTTCCCCTTTCTTTAAAGTTTATAACTTTTATTATTATACGCACTTATTATAAAAAAATCAACATTTGTCGAAAAAAAGTACATATTAATTTATTAAGTAAATTCCATATTTTGAAAGATTTTCTATAAAAATTACAAAAATATTATATCAATAATTATTCTTATACTTAACTGTTGTTAATGATAAAATAAGAATGTACGAAAAATGGAAAATAAAAATGTAAGAAATTGTACATTCTTATAATAAACTACCCCGTCGCAAGCGGCGGGGTATTCGCCTGTATGCCCTACTCAAA
>CAZUHD010000093.1:0-7671 GCA_964620415.1 uncultured Clostridium sp. | reverse complement strand
TGCGTTAGCAACTCTTTAAGAAAGAAAAATCAAAGATTTTTCTTATTTTTTATGCCTTTTATCTTGAAAAAGGAAAAATGGCGTGGTATGACCTGAGTCTGCCACTTAAAAATCAAAAAAGCGGCCTCGTAAAAAACCTGCTTTTTTTAGAAATTTTTTTTATATATTTATTTTGTAAAATGTAAGATGATCTAATGTATTTCCTGGAAAAGATTTTATTGGAATTGGTATTACGTTATTAACCGATATCTCCAGATTTATGAACAAACATTTATCAAGGTTATTTCTATTTTTTAGAAAAACTCTTGACATAAGAACTGATGTTTGATATCATTTAAAAAATAAGTTTACTAGGAGTGATGTTTCATGAAAGAAGCCTATATAAATTGTTTGAATAAAACATTGACTTTATGTATAAAATATAGTATCATAGTATTGTAGAAAGCAATTAATAAAGATTGCTGTGGGAGGTAACTAATTAGAAATAATTAATTGCCAGTTTTTTTTTATAATAGGAAAGTCATCGAAATTATAAAATATATGTCATGTAGCTAAAGCAAAAATGCGTTTAGTCTTATGTAAGCTATTTAATTGTAAATATATTAATTATCCTTATAAATATGATGCAAACCTCTCTTTGACATATAATCAATTGGAACACATTTATCACAATCTTTGATTTTTCTTATTTTTTATTTTCGATTTTTCATACATTCTTATGGTTCTTCCGCAATTTATGTGAAAGAATATAGTAAAATGGTATTTTCTCATAAATAAGTAATTTTATATTTTTAAGATAAAAACAACTCAATATTTTTAATGTTTTATTGTAAATTGAATCACTTTATAGATTTTAGTTTCACGTAATATGCGGAAGAACCATTTTTATTTTATCATTAACAGCCTACTTTCAGGAATATTTTTGACTATAATATTTACTTCCATTTTTTGATGATATTTAAAAGAGTGTCATTATAGTATATATAGCTATCTTTTTATACACTTTTTTATAAACAGAAGCTTTATTCTACAAATCTGAGCATATCTCAATTTTTTATCATAATAAAAATTAATTTTGTTTTACACATATTTAAAGAGATAGTAACTGTAATTTACTATCTCTTTATTAATATTTACATATTATTTAAATTTTCATCTAGCAATTAAAACTAAAAGTTATTTTTTGGGGGGTATTAATAATTATCTTATATTATAATAATACATTTGACATTATAAATCTATTTTTACATCTTCACGTTTTTTATCTTCTGCATTGAAAAATTCTTTTTTAGTCATTCCCTTTGAATTTGCCACCATACTAGATGGGAATGTAACTAATTTTTGATTATAAGAAGATACATTAGCATTGTAAAGTCTACGTGCAGCTTGTAAATGTTCTTCCACATCTGCAATTGATTTTTGTAACTCTCTATAGTTTTCATTTGCTTTTAAATCAGGGTAATTTTCTGCTAATAATGTTATTTTTGAGTAATTCTCTTCCATGTTAGAATTTGCTTCATTTTTTTCTTGCATTGTCATACCTTGACGTAATTCTACTGTTTTAAATATAGTTTCTTGTTCATATTTTGTATATCCTTTAACAACATCTATCATTTTTGTTAAAACATCATATCTTTTTGTTAAAGCTACATCAATTCCAGAATTAGCTTCATCAATTTTAACAAGAGATTTATTTAACCCATTAGATATAGAAATAAAGTAAGCTACTATAATTGCTATTAGTACAACTATAATAATTATTGCTATGACCATTTTTTACACCTCCTTTTTGAATAAATCATTATCAAGATTAAGTTCATCTACAAATTGTGTTATCATTTCTATTTCGTGTGAAATTCTTTCAATTGTTTCTTCTTCATTTATTTCTTTAAAAACACTTCCTGGTTCAAAAGAATTTTTCTTATCATTTATTCCAATATGTAAACGATTATTTATAAAACATAAAAGTAGTTTGCCACTATTAAGCTCATCTAATTTTTCAATTCTAGACATGAGTGATGGAGTAATTATATAAAAAGCATCATGTTCATTTTGAGCATATACATTAAACTTTTGATTAAAACTTTCTGATTCCATAGAAACTTTTTTAAACAAATCATCTTTGTTTCCAAATAATGAAAATGTATTTGCCTTTGAATTTCCAAATCCCTTTTGAGATATTTGAACATCTGCTTTAAATGTTTTATTAAAGTCAAATATCATCCATCTACCTTTAAATATTGTTACATAAGTTGTTGTCATATGTCCATCTGAATCTCTTGATGTCTCTTCTCGCTCTATGTGGACATCTGCTTGTTCAAATTTTATGTCTTTATACTTGGCTGATATAAAATCTTCTGAAAAATATCTACTTCCCATGTACATCATATTTGTTTCTGCAATTGTTGAATATGGTATACCACGGTCTGGCTCATAAACCAAATTTGTAAATTTTGATTCTAAAGATTTTACTACAAATACTTTTTTAAACTTACTTCTATATTCATAATTTAGTTTTAGTGTAGAAAATGAAATTATAACAAAACCAAGAATAATTGGAAATATTATTAAAGCAATATGAAAACATGCAAAAACTACACTTACTATTATTGTAATTATAATGCCTATTATATAACGATTCCTTATTTTCTTCCTTAGTTCTTCTAATTCTTCCATTATTAAAATCTCCTAGTATATTTTTAAATAAATTATATAAAATGAACAAAAAAAAGTCAATATTTTACAAAAATTTTCAATAATATGCAAAACTCCCCCAGAGTTTGACATTAAGTTATCAAAAATAATAGTTTAAGCTTAGAAGCATATATATTTGATGTGTCAGTTTTTTACTTTTTGTTGATTGATGCCAAGAAGTTTCGGAAAATTTATAATAAGTTCTCTAGTTTAAGATTGTGTGTTAAATAAATGTTATTAATTATAATTTCAAATTTTCATAAAATAAGATTTTTTTTCTATATTATTTGTTTCATAAATGATATAATTATTTTCAGAAAGTGAGGTAGATATATTTTGAAAAAAATAATAGATTTTCTTGTTTTAATAATTCTCTATTTTGTTCTATTTTATAAAAAATGGAAAGCTAAAGGAAAAGATGTACTATTTATAAATACTGTAATGTATATATATCTATCTTTTGTATTATATTTTACTTTAATGCCTATAATAACATCTTTGCCGTTTATATTTAACCATCCTTATAGCGCAATGAATTTAATTCCATTTGCTGATGTGGTAAGTCGCAAAGGAGATTTTATTAGGCAAGTAGGATTAAATGTAATAATGACAATACCTTTTGGATTTTTGTTTCCACTTACTAAAAAGGGAGATTCGAAATTTTTAAAAACGATTCTTTATTGTTTTTTCTTAAGCTTAAGTATTGAAATATTACAACCTTTAATAAATGGCTTTAGATCATCAGATATAACTGATATAATAACAAATGTAATAGGTGGATGTATTGGATATGTAATGTTTTTAATATTTAGACCTGTAACAACTAAGGTGTTAGATTATTTAAAGAAAAAGTAATACAATTGACATGAGTAATGACTGATATTGCTCATGTATTTTTTTTGTATGAATAAATTATTTTAAAAAATTTCATTTTAGTAACTTGGTTGTAACTTTAAATGTAATATAATTTATACAAGAAAGGAGATTTTCAATATGGAAATATTAAAAGTTCAAAATTTAACAAAAATATATGGAAAAGGTGATGCTAAAGTTATTGCACTTGATAATGTTTCTTTTTCAGTAGAAAAAGGGGAATTTGTTGCTATTGTAGGAGCATCAGGAAGCGGTAAATCTACACTTTTACATATAATTGGAGGTGTTGATAGACCAACATCTGGTAAGGTTTATATAGATGGAAAGAATATATTTGATTTTGATGATGATAAACTTGCAATCTTTAGAAGAAGACAAATTGGATTGATTTATCAATTTTACAACTTAATTCCTATTTTAAATGTTGAAGAAAATATTACTTTACCACTATCTCTAGATAATCGTGAGATAGATAAAGAATTACTAAATAATATGTTAAATCTTTTAGGACTACAAAATAGAAAAAATCATCTTCCAAATGAATTATCTGGAGGACAACAGCAAAGAACAAGTATTGGTCGTGCTTTAATTACCAATCCTGCTTTGATACTTGCAGATGAGCCAACAGGAAATTTGGATTCTAAATCAAGTGATGAAGTAGTTGCACTACTTAAAAAATCTAATAAAGAGCTAAAACAAACGATTATTATGATTACTCACAATTTGGAAATAGCCAAATTTGCTGATAGAATAATTAAAATTGAAGATGGAAAAATTGTTTAGGAGGTGTAGCTATGAACTTACTTAACAAATTAACCGTTAAAAATTTAAAATTAAATAAAAAAAGAACAATTGTAACAATTATAGGAATTATACTCTCTGTTGCATTAATTACAGCTGTTGCATCTCTTTATACTAGTGGTGTTCAAACACTAATAAACTTTGAAACTATCGAAAAGGGAAATTTCCACGTAGCATATTATGATGTACCAGCATCTGACCTTTCTGTATTTCAAAATAACAGAGAAATCGAAAATGTTAATATAACCCAAAATATAGGATATGCAAAAATAGCATCAAAAAATGAGTATAAGCCTTATGCATATGTTAAAGCATTTAGTAAAGATTCGCTAAAAAACCTATCAGTAAAACTTGTAAGTGGAAGATTTCCAGAAAATAGCGAAGAAATAGTAATTCCTACTCACTTAAAAACTAATGGAAGACTTGAGCTAAAAATAGGAGAAACTATCACTCTTAATATAGGCACAAGAATTGGAAGTGATGGTGTCAAACTAAAGCAAAGTAATCCTTTGCAAGTTGGTGGGGAAGCTAATGACATAATTGATCCTGTTACTGGAGAAATAAGCACGGTTACTGTTGAAGAAGGAAAGGGAGAACAAATAGTAGATGCAACTCCTAAAATATATAAAATAGTTGGAATAATTGAAAGACCTGCAAGCAACATTGAAAGCTATAAGGCACCTGGCTATACCTTTATTACTTACTTAAATGAGGGAGAAGAAGCAGAATATTATGATATATATGCAAGATATACAAAAGATGGAACTAAGAACGCATATCGACTAACAGCAAATATATTAGGAATAGATCCAGATATATTTGAAAAGGTAAAAAAAGATAATGATATGAGTGAAGAAACTTTTAATAAATACAAAGTCGAAGCTCAAAAACAAAAGTACCAAATTAATATAAATGATTATCTAATTGATCTTGAAACTAACCCAATTACAAATAGTGCTATAGTAGGTCTTGGAGCAGTAGTATGCTTCGTTATTGTAATAATTGTAATAACTTCTGTATTTTGTATTAAAAATAGTTTTGATATATCTATTACAGAAAAAATAAAGCAATATGGTATGCTTAGAAGTGTTGGAGCAACTAAAAAACAAATTAAGAAAAATGTATTTTTTGAAGCAACTATTTTAGGTTTAATTGGTATACCTCTTGGAATACTTTGTGGCTTTTTAGCAACATATATTCTAGTTCTTGTTTGTAATGTATATTTTAAAAATATAGCACAAGGTAGATTAGAATTAAAATTTGTATTTTCATTTGCTTCAGTAATTATTGCTGTAGTACTTGGCATTATTACAATGTACTTTTCTGCATTTAGAAGTGCAAAAAGAGCATCTAAAGTATCTCCAATTGATTCTATTAGAAATAGTGCTAATATTAAAATAAATGCTAAAAAACTAAAATCACCAAAAATAATTAGAAAAGTATTTGGTATAGGTGGGGAAATATCATATAAAAACTTAAAAAGAAATAAAAAGAAATATAGAACAACTGTAATTTCTATTGTAATTTCTGTATTTGTGTTTATAGCTCTAGCATCTTTTATGAATATGATGTTAAAATCAATTAAAGATGAAATAGCTCTAAATGACTATAATTTATCTCTTACGTCGTACAATGTTTCTAAAGAAAATTTTGATTCATTTTTAGGAACGACAAAACTAGATAATATAGAAGATTTTGTAGTAGTAAGAAGTGCAACATATAATTTTCCAAATGCTAAATATAATCCAGAATATCTTGAATGGGCGGACATACATTTTGAAGAAGGTGTTCAAAAACCAGGCGGGTTAACTGTTTATGCTTTAGGAACAGAGCAGTATCAAAAATATATAAAATCACTTGGACTAAATTATGATGAAATAAAAGACAAAGGAATATTGTATGATTATTATGAAAATTTACAAAAACATGAAACTGAAGAAACTAAAAATAAAGAAAGAAAAACTTTAAGAGTGTTTGATTATAAAAAAGGAGATAAAATAAGCGGTAAGCTTGAAAATGGTAAAGAATATACATTTGAAATAGGTGCTATTACAGACAAAAAACCTTTTGGTCTTAGACAAGGAAATGAAACAATGCTAATTGTAAGTGATGAATTATTTGATAGCATTGTAGAAACTAAATCATTGCAAATATTCTTTTATTCTAATAATGCAACAAAACTTCAAGATGATATAGATAACTATTTAACAGGAGGGGAAACGTATGTCATGACCAACTTAGAAGAACGAGTAAATATAATGAAAAATCTACTAACTCTTGTAGGTATTTTCCTATATGGCTTTATTATAGTAATTTCTTTAATTGGCATTACTAATATCTTTAATACTATTACTACAAATGTAGAGCTTAGAAGTCAAGAATTTGCTATGCTTAAATCAGTTGGTATGACTAAAAAAGAGTTTAATAGAATGATTAGACTTGAAAGTATATTTATGGGCTCTAAATCACTTTTAATTGGTATTCCTATGGGTATTGTAGCATCATATATAATAACAAGATTATTTGCAGAAGGAAATTATACATTCCCAGTTCTTCCAATTATAATTAGTATTGTAACTGTATTTGTACTACTTCTTTTAATCATGAAGTATTCTATAGGTAAAATAAACAAACAAAATATTATAGAAACAATTAGAAATGAAAATATTTAAAGTTAAAGGGGTGAAAGCCCCTTTATAATGTGGTATAATTATGTGCAAGAGAGGAGCAAAATAATATGAATATTTTGTTAGTAGAAGATAATTTGTCAATTATAAAAGGGCTTGTATATTCTTTTGAAAAAAATAATCTTAAATTAACATATAAAACTAATATAAAAGAAACACAAGAATATTTAAGTTTAAATAAAGATATAGATTTAATTATTTTAGATATAACTTTACCTGATGGAAATGGATTTAGTTTATATAGAGATTTTATCAAACCTTTAAATATACCTACTATTTTTTTAACTGCTAAAGATGAAGAAGATGATATTGTGAGAGGTTTGGAAATTGGAGCAGATGATTATATAACAAAACCATTTAGCACAAAAGAACTACTAGCAAGAGTAAATAAAGTATTATTACGATATAAAAAGAAAAGTTTAATTAAAGTGAAAGATATAACATTTAATATGGATAAACTTGAATTATATAAAAATGAGAAGAAAGTTGAATTAACAGCATTAGAATTAAAGTTAGTTAATTTACTTTTTGATAATTTAGGAAAAGTTGTAAGTAGAAATATTATACTTGATAAAATTTGGGAATGGACAGGCAATTATGTTGATGATCATACTAT
>CAZUHD010000092.1:0-7702 GCA_964620415.1 uncultured Clostridium sp. | reverse complement strand
TTAGCTCTCCATAGTAATAACTTGCTGTTGCTCCACCATCTATTAAGAAATCTGACCCTGTAATAAATGCACCTTGCTCACTCATTAGGAACTCGGCTAAAGCTCCAACTTCATCTGCTGTTCCAGGTCTTCCTGCTGGACATTTTGTAAACATATTCTTATAAAAATCTCCGCGAGGTCCGTTAAATTCATCTATTGCAAGTGGTGTAACAATTATTCCAGGAGAGATCGAGTTTATTCTTGCACCCCTCATGCCCCATTTTACAGCTTCATACATAACTCTTTTCTCATTACATCTTTTAGCCATTTGATAAGCATGCAATGTATCTTTTATATTTTCTGGTTGTAAAATATCTAAGTTTAACAATTCTTCTATAGGTGTTGTAGCAAGTTCCTCATCTTCTTTAGGTGAAAGTTGGGGCATTCTTTTTCCTGACTGACTTGAAATTGTAACTCCTGTTCCACCTTTTTTAATTACTTTTCCTACTTCTTCTAAAAGAACTGCTGTACCATATAAATCTACTTTTAGTATTGCTTCAATAGGTGCTTGTGATGGAGATACTCCTGCTGCATTTATTAAATTTGATATTTCTCCATATTCTTCACCTTTTTTTATTAGACTTAAAATTGATTCTCTTGAAGAAATATCACATTCTACTGGTTCTACATCAAATCCTGCATCATTCATAATCTTGGCTATTGTTTTTGCATTTTCTATATTTTTATCTCCTACTACTATCTTTTTTCCATATCCAATTCTACGAGCAATTGCCATTCCTATTTGACCTGCACCAGTCCATAATATAACATCTTTCATAGACATAAACCTCCTAAAATTTATTTTATATCTATATTCTATAATTTTATTTTTAATAAATCAATTCGATTTTTCGGTACTTTTAATAAGTAAAACTTATCAATAAGAAAAAAAGAACAATTCATCTTTTTGACATTTATGTAAATTGTTCCTTTAATATTTCTACCATTTTTTCAATTTCTTTATTTACATTATCTTTCTTACAAAATAGGAAAAAATCTCTATTCATTTGAACATCATCTTTAAATACTGGAATATATTTTATTCCTTCTTCTTTTATTTCATAGTTTATTTTTTTTTCAACTGGCATTATTCCTTTACTAGATAGTACCAGCATTTCTGCATCATCTATATTATCTACAAAAATAAAGTTATCTTCAAATCCTAATGTATCCATATAAAATTTTCTTTCATTTTCTTCCTGCTCTTTTGAGGATACTAAAATAATCGGAAATTCTTTTAGTTCATCCAGCTCTACTTTATCTTTATTTGACAATTTATGATTTACTGATATTCTAATAAATATTCCCTGATTACATATCTTTTCATTTAAAAATCTATTAGAAAATGCTTTTCGTTGCTCACAAAATTTACAATCTATTTTATCCTGAAAAAGCATATCATTTAATTCATCGTGAGTTCCACCATATATTCTAATATCTAAATTAGGATTGAAACTTAATAATTTAGTTATTGTATTTCTTAATTCTTTACCTACATAAGTTCTCAGATACCCAATTTTTAAAGTATTTTCATTTAAAGATATTTCTTTTCCTTTTTCTTTTAAGCTCTCACATTCCTTAATTATTCTTTTTGCTTGATTATATACAAAATTACCAGCTTTAGTAGTAGTGAAACTTCTTTTTTCTCTTATTAAAAGTTTAAATCCTAATTCTTCTTCTAAGCTTTGTATAGCCTGTGATATAGCAGATTGTGATATATATAAATTTTCTGATGCTTCTCGAAAGTTATTACAATTTACGATTTCCACAAAATATTTTAGTTGTTTTAATAACATCATTTACTCCTACTTTAATTTATTATATTCTTCATCTGTAACTGGTTCTAGCCATTCATTTGAAGTATTTTTTCCAGGTACTTCAATTGCAATATGTGAAAACCAACTTCTTGCTTTTGCCCCATGCCAATGTTTTACATTTGCTGGAATAACTACAATATCTCCTACTTTTAAGCTCTGTGCTTCTTTTCCTTCTTCTTGATACCAGCCTTCGCCTTCTACACAAATCAAAACTTGACCTCCACCTTGCTCTGCTTTATGAATATGCCAATTGTTTCTGCATCTTGGCTCAAATGTTACATTTGTAAGGTTCATTCCATCTTCTGTTTTAGCAAGTGGTTTTAAATACGAATTTCCAATAAAATATTTTGCAAAATTTACATTTGGCTCTCCCATTCCAAATGCTCCTCCATGAGTTTCTTTTGCTTCTTCATCTCCATATATTTCATTTATCATAGGAAATGCACTCCAAGCTTTTGCCCATCCTGTATAAAATGCCAAATGTGTAACCATTTCTACTACTTCTTCCTTTGTTATACCATGTTTCTTTCCCATTACAAAATGTGATTTTAATTGTGGAAATGCCCCCTCAGCCATTAAAGCTGAAATTGTTATCATACTTCTATCTCTTAATGATAATTTATCTTCTCTTGACCATATTTCTCCAAATAATACATCATCATTTAATCTTGCAAACTCTGGCGCTAACTCTCCTAAATTATCTCTACCTGCTGTTTGTTTTATCATAATAAATTTCCTCCTTTTATTTTTTTATATTATTTTAACTTGCTTTAACTTTGTGATATTCCAATGGAATAAGACTTTATTATTTAATACAAAATGTAGCATATAAAGGTATATACTTTATATTTCTAAAAATTCCAAAATTTTTTGTAGAAATTCTTATAGCATATTTAGGATTATATCTTTTCATATAAACATTTAAACTTTGACTTCCAACATTATCATTTGCTTTTACTTCAATTGGAATTATTCCATCATTATTATATAGTATAAAGTCAACTTCAGCTTGATTTCCAGATTCCCAATATATTAAAGCATTATTATTTGCAACTAATTGTGTAGCGACATAGTTTTCTGCAATAATTCCTTTATATTGCAAAAGATTATCTAATATTATATCATTATACCTCACTTGCAACATATTTAATAAAATTCCTACATCACTTAAATATAGTTTAAAATGGTCATCTATAATAAATCCTAAAGGTGGAATTTCTGGTTTACTAAGAATAGGGCATTTATGTACCATCGTACTTGAAAGTAGCCAATTTAAAGCTGTTTCATAATCTCTTTTTCTAGCATTTGATGATATTTTTCCATATTGAAATTTATTACTTTGATTTCCAAGTTGAGAAGGAATAGATTTATATATATTTTCAATTTTACTTGCTTCATATTTATTATCTACATATTTATTCATATCATTTAAATATGACTGATAAATATCTTCAATAATACTTTTATCAAATTTTAAAATATCTTTATCATTAGCAAGTATATTATTTATAGCTTCTGGCATTCCACCAACACATAAATATAATCTATATAAATCTAAAGCTTTATTATGTAATACAGAATCCATTGGTATATTATTTTTATAACATAATTTTATTTCATCAATAAGTGTTTGGTTTCCATTTGCTAGTAAAAATTCTTCAAAATCCATTGGATGCATATTTATCATTTTTACTTTACCAACTGGAAAAGAAGAATGCATCCTTTTCAATTTAACTCCTAATAAACTTCCAGCACAAATTATTTTGAATGGTTCTTTGCTTTCATTAAAATATTTTAATGCACTTATTAATTCCTCAGATTCTTGTATTTCGTCAAAAAATATTATGGTATTTTTAACATTAATATCTGTATCTAAGTATATCTTCATTCTTTTAAATTTATCAGCTGTATTGATTTCTTCTTTAAAGATTTTTATTATCTCAGCATGTTCTAGTAAATTTATATATATATAATTTTCAAATTCGCTTTTACAAAATTCATTTATAATATAAGTCTTTCCAATTTGTCTTGCTCCAATTATCATTAACGGTTTTTTCATATCAGTATTTTTCCAATCTATTAGCTCTTGGTAAATTTTTCTTTCCATAAATAATACCTCCATTGATAGATATTATATAATATTATTTAATATAAGTTAATTGCATTTCACGTTTTTAGTACCTAATAATAAGTATTGTTTCACGTTTTTAATAGATTGTTTTGTATTTATATCACATTCTGTAATGTTAATACTAATATTTTTTAATCTAATAATGAAAACTTTAAAGTTACATTTCCATTTCCTAATATATTTTTTAATTCATCTTGTGAAATTCCGTTAATTTTACCAAGTTTTGTAAAATCCCAAGTATTTGTATCATAATAAATTGTGATTTGATTTCCTTGATATAATATAACATCTCCCGCTTCTGTCCTAATATTTTCATCATTAGTTGGAAGGCTAAAACCTAAACTTCCTACTTTTTCAAAATTACCATAGTCATGTGCTTCAACTTCTATGTCATTTTCTCTTAGTCTTTCTACAAATTCTTTACTAGATGAATTATTTTCTAAATCTATTATTAAATCTTTACCATTAACACTTAATTTTACTTTATTTTCAACTATCATATTCTCGCTTTCCTTTACTTCATTATTACTGATTTCATTTTGCACATTATTTTCGATTTGCATTTTATCTTTTGGTTTATTCTTTAAAATAAAAAAACATATTACACCAACACATATTAATACTAAAACTATTATTGGTATTATTATCTTTTTCATAACATTCCCCTATCTCTATTCAATAACATTTATTGTACTATTTATCATACCCATCCAACAACTATATGGAATACTTCCCACTTCATTTGGTGTAAATTCTATTATATTATCTCCTTCTTGAAGTTTTATGTCAATATTAAATTTTGGAATTACTATCTCTCCATTGCAACCATTTAGCTTGCCTTCTGGTACATACATATTCCATTTTACAGGTATACCCTTTTTAACCGTTATCGCTTCATATTCGCCATAATCAATTTCTGTCTTTATTTCTTGATAATCTTGAAATAACACAGCCGTATTTTCGTTATCATTTGAAGCCATACCCAATACATTTATTCCAGATAAACTAAACCCATTTTTTAACATACCTAGTCCTAAAATAAATATAATAATTGCAGAAACAGTTAGCATTTTACTTGTAAACTTTTTATTTAATTTACTCGCAATTGCTCCAAAGCCAAACATTAGTGGTACTGTGCCTAAACTAAATAAAAACATTGATATTGCACCACCTAAAAAACTTCCAGTAGATAATGCATATATTTGCATAGATTGCAATGGTCCGCATGGCATAAGACCATTTAACAAACCAATTACAAAGGATGATTTTCCATTTTTTATTTTATTTATCACTTCTGCTATTTTTTTAGGTATTCTAATATTAAACTTTCTTAAAGGAGCAAATATACCTAACATATTAAGTGACATTACAATCATTATAATTCCTGCAACAATTACAATAATACCCCTAAATGTTCCCTTAAATGATATTATTGAACCAATTAGTCCAACTATTCCTCCGAATTATAGTATAAGAAATCACTCTACCTATATTATAGCTTAAATTAGATTTAATTATTTTCCCATCTTTTTTTGAATTTAAAATACTTTGTGATAAGTTTATTCCACCACACATAGCAATACAATGAACTGATGTTAAAAGACCAACTATAAATAGCATACCATAACTCATTGTAGTTTCAATGCTTGGGAAGATATTAAATATATTTAGCCACCCTAAATGATTAAGTATCAGATATATTGCAAGAATTATTACTAATATAGATATAATTTGGATATTATTGTTTTGCATATTTTCTTTATTTAAAATTAACTCATATCCTAAGTCATCTATCTTTTCTTTTATTAAATCAATAGATACTTTACTTTCATCATATTCTATAGATACCTCTTCTTTTGTATAGCTAGCTTTAACATTTTTTATACCATCTATATTTAAAAGACAGTTTTGAATACGGTTTTCACAAGTATTACAAAACATTCCTTTTACTTTATATATAGAATTTTTCATATCATATAACCCCTGTTAATGAGATTTAATATTAGCAAAAAGGCTTTCTTTTGCAAGTAATATTTCTTTATTTATTTTTATTTCATTTTCCGCTCTAGTAATCCCACTTTCATCTATTAAAATTGGATGGCATCCGTTTCCATCTATCCCTATTATATCAGTTTCAAAAGTCAATCCACAGTTATGGCATTGTAATAAATTTCCACTTTGTGTATAATATGCATTTGGCGAGCCATTACAAGACTGGCAAGTTCCAAGGGCTACATTGATTTTTCCATTAGCACCTTTTATTGCAATTAATTCTATTTTACTTTCATCAGAATATTTTATAAAAGAAATTTTATCTTCACTTACATCATCTGCTATTATTATAACATTTCCTTCTTCATCTAATGTTGCAAGTTTACTAGAGGATTTTTCTTTTGCTTCTCCTTGTGAAATAGATTTTTGAACATTGTTTTCTTCTTCTTTTTCGCTACCATTTTTTGGAATAAATACTATTACAAGTACTGCTATTATTACAAATACAATTGCTATTATAGGTAAAATTTTATTTTTCATTCTTTAATACACTCCTATATCAAATTAAATTTTTAGTGAACCAGTATTTTCTATTTTGAAAGTATATTTCATTTTATAACAGTTCCTCTAATTTTTTATCTATTTTTTCTGGTGTAGTAGCTGATCCAAACCTTTCTACTACATTTCCATTTCTATCTACTAAAAATTTCGTAAAGTTCCATTTTATATCATTTCCTAATACTCCACCTTTTTGAGATTTTAAGAATTTATAAAGTGGTTCTTCATTTTCTCCATTAACATCAATTTTAGCAAATTGCTTAAAAGTAATTCCAAATCTTGCATCACAAAAAGATGCAATTTCTTCTGCTGTTCCAGGTGCTTGTCCTCCAAATTGATTACAAGGGAAATCTAATATTTCAAAACCTTTTTCTTTATACTTTTTATATAAATTTTGTAAGCCCTCATATTGTGGAGTAAATCCACAGCCTGTTGCAGTATTGACTATTAACAATACTTTTCCTTCATACTCTTTCAAACTAACCTCTTGCCCCTCATTATCTTTTACTTTAAAATCATAAATTCCCATAATAGTTCTCCTTATTTTACAAAATTAAATTGAACAAAAGTATTGTATATTTTATATTGTTTTTTGTCAATAGAAAAAATTATGAGGACTTCTATTGTAGCAACTAATTTTAGAAAGAAGAAACTTTACAAAAATGTACTTAAAATCAGCAAATAGCCCTTAGACTAAGTCTAAAGGTTATTTACTTGAGTGTGTTTCAACTTTTAGCTAAATTACTTCTAATAATATTATTTCATCTTGTTTTGCATTATATTATAATTAATTTTATGCAACTTTTTCAGTATAATTAATTACTGTAATTTCTGTAATTGCATTTCTTACTGAATTTATGAACTTTTCTAATTGCTTTGCAACTTCATTACTATAAGATACTTCCCCACATTATTTACATACTTGAGATGGCACATTTTTAATAATTATAAGGTTGTATTTTTATTTTCAAAATCTCCTTTACACATAAAACAACTCATATTATTTTATTTCCCTATTATTTTCAAATCTTTTTTCCACTTTATATTATCTAGATAGTATGCAGCAATAATGTTATAAATAATTATTCTCTCTTTCATATCTCTAATTCGTATTGTACAACTAAACAAAAAAATCCCCCCGCCTTAGCCGTAAGAAGTTATGAAT
>CAZUHD010000091.1:0-7895 GCA_964620415.1 uncultured Clostridium sp. | reverse complement strand
GAAGAAGGTAAAATTGAAAAAACAACTCGGAATAGTACATCAATGCTTAAATAACCTATCAAATAGAGATTATATAGATTTTGATGAAAGATATATAAAACACACATATAACATTGTTTTAATGAGTTTAAAAAATTATAATGTAACATCTGAACTTGAAGCAAATAGAAGATATATGGATTTATTAATAACACCACAAACTAATGTAGAAAATAAATATTCAATATTAATAGAATTCAAATACTTAAAAAAGAGTGAAGAAAACTTACTTGAAGAAACAAAGGTAAAAGCAAAAGAGCAAATTATAGAATATAGTAAATTAGACAAAATAAAAAACATACAAAAGTTAAAGAAATATACAGTTGTAGCAGTAGTAGATGAACTATATGTTAATGAAATTTAATATGGATAGAAAAAAAATTATCTACAAAACAAGACAAAATCTATTAAAAAGGTTACATTTCTTAATCTTTGTTAACATAAATAAGTAAAAGGAGTTCCAAGAGATTATGAGACTGCAGAATTAATTTTTTTATGCTGTGAACTGTAATCTTATTTATTATAACTATATATATTTTTTCAAAAAACATGTTGCCAAAGCAACAATTATGTGATATATTTTCCATGAGGTGAACGAGTTGCTAAATGAATTTGAAATATCAAAGTTTTTTGAAGATTTTAATAATAGTTGTTCTAAAGTATCTAAACATTCTTATTCTAAAGGAGATTTAATTACAACTTATATAGAAAAAAGAAATCAAATGTGTATACTTCTTTCTGGAACTGCTAATTTGATTAGATATGATTTTAATGGAAATAAAACTATAATTGGCGATTTGAATAAAAATGATATTTTTGGAGAAGTTTTATATCCTACTAATACAAATAATGAATTGTTTGTTGAAGCTAAAGAAAATTGCATTGTTTTAAGTTTTATTTATGATAATTTGCTTAATTGTAAAGATTCTAAATGTAAGTTTCACAGAGAATTTGAAGAAAAATTTCCTATTCTTATGATGAATAATACTATTAATTTAAATACTAGAATAGAACTTTTAACTAAAAGAAACATACGAGATAAACTTCTTGGATATTTCAATATTCTTTCAACTAGAAAACTTAGTAAAACTTTTGAGCTTCCCTTTACCTTGACAGATCTTGCATACTACCTTAATGTAGATAGAAGTGCTATGATGAGAGAGCTTTCTCACCTTAAAGAAGAGGGATTTATCAAGAAGAAGCGGAAAAAAATTCACTTTACTTGTTGAATAAAAAAGTTCTTTCTTAACTAATTTAAACTAGAGCAAAAAAACTAATGAAAGGAAATTTTAGTAATTTATGAAACAATTAGAATTAACTTCTCTTTCGAGCAATTTAACAATGAATATAGCCAAATCTTTTGCTAAATACTTAAGTAAAAAAGATACTGTTGTTTTAACAGGAGAACTTGGTTCTGGAAAAACAAAATTTGTTGAGGGATTTTTAAGCTTCTTTGGTTTACAAGAAGAAATATCTAGCCCAACATTTACAATAGTAAATGAATATTCAGCTAAAGATATAAACATATATCATTTTGATGTTTATAGATTAGCCGATGTTTCTGAATTTTATGCTATAGGAGGAGAAGAATACTTTGATAAAGGTATTTGTCTTATAGAATGGGGTGAATTAATAGAAGATGCTTTGCCTGAAGAATTTATAAAAATATCTTTTAAAAAAGATGATGCCTTTCCAGATAAACGTATACTTTTATTTGAAGCTTTTGGAGCTAAGGCTGAAAATATTTTAGATGACTTTTACAAATTTCAGAAAGGAGAAGATGTAAACTTTTAAAGCAAACATCTATTATAAATATGAAAATTTTAAGTATAGAAACTTGTAGTCATATATGTGCAGCTGCCATTTTAGAAGATGAAACTTGTATAAAAGAAATTTGCTTAGATAATGGATTAACACATTCTGAAACTTTAATGCCTATTATTGAACAAATACTTGTTGAAACAAATTTAAAACTAAGTGATATTGATTTACTTGTATGTGATGTAGGCCCAGGTTCTTTTACAGGCATACGTATAGGCGTAGCTACTGTTAAGGCATTTATAGATAGTTTAGATATTTTGTCAGTTGGAGTGTCATCACTTGAAGCCCTTGCCCTAAATGTGTCTGAAAAGGGAATAATATGTAGTTTAATTGATGCTAAAAAAGGGAATGTATATGCTAGTATTTTTGAGCATATTGATAATAATTATAATATAAAATGTGAACCTACATTTGAAAATATAAATGATTTTCTTATACATTTAAAAGAATTAGAACCTACTAATATAATTTTTGTTGGAGATGGTGCAATAAAAAATAAAGATATTATTTTAAGTACCTTTCCTGATAGTAAATTTTCTAAAAACAATGATCTTTCTTCAATAAATGTTGGTATTGCTGGATTTAATCATTACAAAAATAATTCATGCACTAGCATTGATCCACTTTATATAAGAAAATCAGAAGCAGAAATTAAATTGGAGGAAAAACAAAATGGAACAAAATAATGTATCTATTTCTCCTATGCAACTAGATGATTTAGAACAAATATCAGGAAAACTAGAAACTGATTTTGATGATTTTTGGAAATTTAATATTTTAAAATCTGAACTTGAAAATCCTAATTCTGTTTTTTTTGTTGCAAAGTTTAAAAATCAAATTGTAGGTTTTACAGGAATTGAAATTGTACTAGATGAAGCTGATATTGTAAATATTGTTGTAAAGAAAAATTATAGAAAAAATGGAATTGCAAGTCTTCTTATGGAAAACTTAATTGATTTTTGTAAGAAAAAGGGCATAAAGAAAATAAATTTAGAAGTAAATTCTTCTAATGACATTGCAATTAAATTATATAAGCATTTTGGTTTTTTACAAGTGGGATGCAGAAAAAATTATTATTCTAATGGAGATGGATTATTATTTAGTTTAAAAATAGACCAATAAAAATTTATGCAAAAGAAAAAAAGTTATAATTTGTAAACTTAAACTTGTAAGTCCCATAACGAAAATACCTAGCTTAAATAAATAATGAAACTAATAAGTAAAGCGACTTAAAAAAATAAAAGCATAGAGAATTTTTATGCTTTTATTTTTGAGCTTAGCCTCCATTATGTTAATTTTTTATATTAGTTTTTATCGTTTTATTATAATTCTGATATATTTTTGATGAATATGTGATAAGGTTATCTTTTGCTAATAAATATACTACAAAAGCTTTTGAATATTTTTCTTCTTTTTTTATGTCATAATTGCTTTGGCAACATACTCTGTTATAGTATTCTTTATTTACCATCCAGTTATATGCTTGAGTATCTGCATTTTTTTCAGTTTCATCTGTTTCATTCTCATATGAAACTAAGCTCATACCTTGAGCTTTATTAAAATCAGTTTTGCAATGAGCCAGTTCATGTAATAAAGCAAAATAAATATCAGCAATTCTATGATGCTTATATGTTAAATATATTGCAGGTATTCCTCTATGAACTTTAAATGCTCCTCTAATTTTTGAGCCTGGAATATCCTCTTGAATAACAAGAAATATACCATTCTCATTAAACTTTTTAATAAGATTAGCTTCATTAAATTCATCTTTTTTTGCGACTTCTCTAATATATTCTACTAGAATTTCTATATTATTTTTGTTATATTCACCAACTTTTTGTTTTAAAGTTTCTCTATAACATTTTTCTAGCCACAGCAAAAGTAATTCTAGTTTATCGTTTTTACTTTTATATAATGCACATTTATCTATTTGATATACTTTTTCAGGTGATGGAACTCTTAGAAATTTCAATATATCTTTTATAATTTCTAGTTTGTTTCCTTTGTCTGTAAACTCAATATAATTGCTTGATATTAAGTATTTGTAATTGTATTTATTTAAAAATTTTGTTTCTGTTAGATTTTCTTTTTCTAAATATTCTTCTATTACTTTTTCTAATTTATAATTTGTTTCTACTCTATAAATATAGTCAGATGGTATATCTGTAATTAATGATATTTTATCTATAATATTTGAAGATATTTCACTTTTTCCTGATAAAATATCTATCAAATGTTTTTGTGTAATTCCTATTCTATTGGCAAAATCTTTATTGGTTATATTGTTATACTCTAAATAATCAATTAAATAATCTTTAAATCTTGTACTACTCATTTTACAAACTTCCTTATAACTAAAATTTTCTTCTAAAATCTTTATAGTGATCCATACTTATAAAAACTAAATTTAATTCTTCATGATTTTCTCCTTCTGAAACAATTAATCTAATAACTCCACCTTTTTTGGATAGATTAAAACTATAATAATTTCCAAATTCATATTTTAGCTGTTCAAACCCATACGTTTTAGAAATTGGATTTTGTTTTAAGTCTTCAAAATTTTTACATATTTTAATATGGTTTATTATCTTATTATATGTTTCTAGTTCTTGTCTATTATTTTTTAGCTTTTTTTCCTGATTTGTAAATTCGTTCCTACAGAGCTGCATTTTACTTGCTCCTTTTATCCTTTCTATTATATATTAACATTTAAGTTAATATATGTCAATATATTTTTTGATATTATAGCTGTAGCTTCATTTTTCTTTTTTAAAATATTGTACACTATATTCATCTAATAAATCTATTTTAATTTTTCCCTCTTTTAATGCTTGCTCTGCTGTCATGATTGTTCCATCTTTAAAATATACTGTTACAATTTTTGTTTTTTGATTTGGATAGAAATATTCATAATCCTCATCTTCATAGAATTTATATTCACCATCAAGCACTTTATATCTATCAGCATTTTTCATCATCGTTTCGTCTATTATTTTAGGTTCATCTGTTTCTTGTTCCTTTTCTAATATATCATCATTATCTACCTTTAATGCAAAATATGGATTATTTGAATTTGCTTCTTTCATAAAAATCACAAAATTATCTTTAAAATAGCAAAACTTAGTGTCAGCTCCCACTCCCATATATTCTGTAACCATGGTTACTTTACTAGATAAATTACAGCCTTTTTCGTTTAAAGAAAAGTTAACATTTTGTATAACATCATAAATATAAAGCCCATCTGTATTTTTTATTGCTTTACCATATAATTCATCATAACTAATCATTCCATTTACTCTTACATAAGGAACTAATAATTCGTCATCTTCCGAAAATTCCCTATTTCCTGTGTATGCTTTTGATTTATTTTCTATATCTTCATAGTATTCGTCAAAAGATTTATTTTCATCAGTTCTATAAAGTATTATTTCATCCCCTTCTTTTGTTTTTAATTTAATGGCAAAATCATTGCTAAATAAGGTTGATTGACTTATTTTATTATAAAATAATATTTCAATGTTTTTGTTCATAGATTCTAAGCTTCCATTATTTATACCAAAATATTTAATATGTTCTGTACCATCTCCAAATGTATAGTTATAATCACTAAAGTTATCAAAACTTTCTAAAAAGTTTAGTGTTTTATTTAAATATGCATCAATTTTATATCCATTTGTTACTGTTCTTTCTACATTTATAGTATAGTCATTAGAATCTAACATTTCTTTTGTAAACTTGCTTTCATTTAAGTCATTTACAATTGATAAGTCTTCATCTAATTCTATCTTTTTTCCAATTTTTCCGGTTAAATCTTTCCATGCTAAATCTAAAGTACCAACCCATAAATTGTTAATTGTATTTTCATTTAAAGTACTTTTATATGTTGGATTCATCGTTATATTGTTGTTTCTAAAGTGTTTATATATTGTGCCTAAAGCATAAACTGTTCCTGTTAATAGAATTGATACAATTAATATGATAACTATTGTTTTTGACACTTTATTCATTTCTTCAAAACCTCTCTTTATTAATATTTTTCTTAATTCTTTTTTGCCTCTATGAATAAGATTCTTAACATTTGGAGTTGACTCATTTAAAACCGCTGCAGTTTCATTATATGATAAATTAGCTATTTTAGATAAATAAATAGCATTTCTATATTTTTCTGGAAGCATAGATATTGCAGTTATTAGTTCTTGTTTTTCTTCCTTTTTTGTTACAATTTCTGAAATATCATCTGATGCAGCTTCACTATAAGCTAAATATGTATCATTTATTTCATTTCTTCTTTTTTCCGTATTTATGTAGTTTATTGCTCTACTTTTTGCAACTAGATATATGTATGATTTAAAACTATATTCTTGTTTAGGTTTATTTTTCAAAATATAAATAAATGTTTCTTGAGCAATATCTTCTGCTTTATCATAATCTTTAATTATTGTATAAATAAAATGTTTTATCTTTTCTTTATATTTTACATATAATGTTTCATAAGCTTTCTCATCTCCATTTAAGTAATTATTATATAATTCCAAATCTTTATCCATATCTACCTCTTTCATATATATAAACCAGTATCAAGAAAAAAAGTTTCATATTAATTGAAGAAAACTTCCTTTCAAGTATTCTTTTTGAAAAGAAGTTTTTTATTTTATACAATTTTTATAAATTTATTTTTACCAAATTTAACAATAACAGGTTCATTTAATACTACTTTTTCATTAATATCCTCTACTAAAGTATCATTTATTTTTACACCTTTACCTTGAATCATTCTCTTAGCTTCTCCTCTTGATGATGCAAAATTTACTTTTACTAATAAATCACATGCTGAAATTTCATTTATTTCTTTACTTAATTCAATAGTTTTTATATCATCTGGAGCTTTTCCCCCTGCAATTTGTGCATATTTTTCTTGTGCTGGCTTTATAAATTCATCTCCATGATACATTCTAACAATTTCTTCTGCATATTTTTTATGGGCATCTACTATATCATCTTTAATCCATTTTTCCGCAACTTCCATATCAATATCTGTTGTTAATTTATAATAATCAATTAAAACTTCATCTGGTATTTTCATTGCCTTTTCATACATAATTTCAGGGCTCTCATCTATTCCAATGTAATTGTCTAGAGATTTACTCATTTTTTCCTTTCCATCTAATCCTACAAGTAGAGGAAATGTTATTACGACTTGAGATTCCTGATCATAATCTTTTTGTAATTCTCTACCAACAAGTAAATTAAATGTTTGGTCTGTTCCACCAATTTCAATATCAGCATTTAAAGCTACTGAATCATATCCTTGCATAAGTGGATATAATAATTCATGCATAGAAAGAGGCAAGTTATTTTCAAATCTGTTTTTAAAATCATCTCTTTCCATAATTCTAGCAACTGTATATTTACTCGTCAAGTTTATAACATCCTTAAAAGTCATTTTAGAATGCCAATCAGAATTATATACAACTCTAGTTTTATCTTTATCTAATATTTTAGTTACTTGTTTAAAATATGATTCTCCTGATTTTCTAGTTTCCTCAAAAGTAAGTGCTGGTCTTGTCTTGCTTTTACCAGAAGGATCACCTATCATGGCTGTAAAATCGCCTATTACAAAAATAACCTCATGCCCTAGATCTTGGAAATGTTTTAAAGCTCTTAAAACAACAGTATGTCCCAAATGTAAATCTGGTCTACTGGGATCTGCACCTAATTTAATTCTTAATTTTCTTCCACTTTCTAATTTTTGTTTCAATTCTTCTTCTGAAAATATCTGAACAGCTTTTCTTTTAATTAGTTCTAATTTGTCCATATTTTATCCCCTCTCTTACTTTTTTACTTTGCCTTATGTATAATAACATATTTTTTTAATTTTCTCAATAGCTATAAAAAACAAAATGTTAAATAATTTATTTATAGATTACAATTCACAGTTCCTAATATAAGTTTAATAAAACTATGTTAATTTATCTGCATTCACATACTTCAAAATATCAGTAATGAGCTGTTTTTGACTTTTTAAGTGATTTTTG
>CAZUHD010000090.1:0-7934 GCA_964620415.1 uncultured Clostridium sp. | reverse complement strand
CAGGACGAAGATTATACAATAAAAGTAAAGGCAACAGATAAAGCAGGAAATGAAAAAGAAGGATCAATCACAAATAAAGCAATTCCAGATTTAGGTCAAGCTAACGAAGGTGAAATTACGATTGAATATAAACCAGCTAAAGGTACTTGGACAAAAGAAAAAGTACATGTAACACTAGGAGGTACGTATGTAGATAATGCGGAGTATACACTAGAATATGCTACAAATTATGGTACGAATGGAGAAAATGCAACTTGGCAAAAATATATGAAAAATGTAGGTTTTGACGTAGAAGCAAATGGACAAATAGGAATAAGATTAAAATCAAAATCTGGAGAACAATGTGGAAAACCAAAAGTAGATACAATAGACTGGATTGATAAAACAGCACCAACCATTGATGGCATTACTACAACAGCTACAACAAGTGCTATAACAGTAAAAGTAACGGCAAATGATGATAGTGGTTCTGGACTAAACAATACAGCCCCCTATGCATTCTCAATATATAAAGGAGATAAGGCTAATGGTGTCATAGTACAAACGGAAGAAGCATCTACAAAAGATACAGTAACTTTCAGTGGATTAGAAGACAATACAGATTATACTGTAGAAGTAGTCGTAAAAGATGAAGTAGGAAATACAGCAACGAAAATACAAACACAAAAAACAAATGAAGTTCCTGGACTTACAAATGCAGAAGATGGAGATATAACTATAAGCTATACACCTTCAAATTGGACGAAAGAACCAGTAACCGTAACTATAACTAAAAATATAGCTAGTGACTTGGAATTACAGTATGTAATTAAGGAGGAAAATGATCCACTAGGAGGAAGCGAAACGTGGAATACATACAAAGAAAGTCCCCCTATTACGGTAAAAAATAACGGAACAACAATATATGTAAGATTATGGGACGGAACAAATGGAGGAGAATGTGCTACAGGAACAGTAGCAAATATAGATAAAATTGCCCCAGAGTCTGTAATCTTAGATAAGAAGACGGAACCAACGGACTCGACAGTGGAAGTTACAGCGACAGCAGCAGATACAGCTAAAGTAGCAAAAGACTCAGGAGTAAGTGGAATAGGAAAATTCGTATTCTATTATAAGGAGAAAGATGTAGCGAAAGACTTTATTGAAGTTGAAACAAAACAATTAGAAAAACCAACTACTGATACAGCCAAAGTACCGCAGGAATATCAATATACAGAACTAATGGCAGGGAAAACATATGTATTAAAGGTAGACGCATATGACCAAGCAAATAATAAAACAGAAAGTGCAGAACTTGAAGTGGTAACAGAAACAACTCAGGAAGAAATACCGCCATTAGAGTTTAATGAGCCTGATAAAGTGACGTATGCAGATTTAGACGATGACGGTGAGCCAGATGCAGTAATATATGCCGATTTGACAAAGAGCGGAAGTGGAACATGGAATCCAAGTAATGATGGTTCTCATAACGCAAGTGGAACATTCTCATATGACGCGGCAACAGGACCATTTAAGACATATAAAGTAGTAAAAGAGAATCATCAAGGTTCATTTGGAACAGGACAAGTTATAGCAGCTGAAGGAGGAAAAGGAGCAGATAGATTTTATGCTATGGGACTGGAAAATATAGGTAGTGCTACCTATAAATGGTGTGACGACCAGGCGATACCCGATTACCTTTCACTAACATATATTGACTTTGGAAAAGGAAAACAGAATACTGAAACTATGTTGGAAAGATATCCCAATGCAACAACCGCCGCAATGTGGGGATTAACCGGGTTAAAAACAAAATGCACAACTGGGACGAACGGACATAAGTGGTTTGTTCCATCAAGAAACGAATGGGCTGCATTTGGTGTGAATCTGGGAATAGATAAATCGAACTGGAAATCAAAAGGTCTTGCTCGATATTACTGGTCGTCATCGATTAGTCGAACTGGCAGCGGAGCTTGGCAAAATTTGTTTTATGATGGCTACTTGGACGGAGACACCTTTCTTAGCGGAAGTTGCAGTGTCCGCTTAAGCGTAACTTTCTGATTTTGTAAAAAATCAGAAATAGCAATAAATGTATTAAGGAATCTACCACAATAAAGCTATCTTTTTAATATTACAAAAATATTACAAATACTACAATTGTATTAAAATTACAAAAGATATTGACAAAATATAGAAATTTGCTATAATAAATGTATACGATATTAGTATATATTAGTACA
Source organism: uncultured Clostridium sp. (assembly GCA_964620415.1). Taxonomy (GTDB): domain Bacteria; phylum Bacillota; class Clostridia; order TANB77; family CAG-508; genus CAG-269. Next base: position 5,715 of record CAZUHD010000090.1, on the reverse strand, counting down.
CAAAAAGAAGAGAATAATTAAGCAGGTATCAATGGTACCTGCTTAATTTATCCAAAAAACAATATTACTAAGAATAATACTTGTTACTGTAAAAATAATAGTTGCAATACCTCCAAAAGAATTATTTTTTTGTTTTATCTCAAAAAGAGAAAATGAAATCATATAAAATAATATAAAAATACACATTAAGCTAAAAAATAACTTTATAAATACATTGTTCATATTGCCTCCTAACTATTTTGTATCAATAAACTAGAAATTATATTTGAATTTATATTTAAATTAAAAATGGCATTTTCATATTTTTGAGACCAATTGTAATCATTAAAATCTGAAATTGTATAAAAATTCTTTTTTGCATATTTATTAAATCCATTTAAATCACTTTTAAACTCTTTTGATGTTTTATTTAAATATGCTAAAATTTGATCATTTAAATACTTTTTTAAAGATTCATTTAATTTATCTAATGTATCACTTCTTGAAAAATCTAATTGATCTAGTCCATTTAACACTTTACCTGTTAAATTAATATCTATATTTATAATAGGATTATCTTTTGTTTCAACAGAAATATTAGTAGATGAAAGAGATTCAACAGAAATATCTATTTTTTTATTTGGATCAAAAGGATTATCCATAGTAACTGTAAAATTATCTACTTCATCTCTAATTAAAGAATAAGAAAGAGTTTCAAGAGCTGTTAAATCACCTAAATATTTATCATTTTTAAAGGCACAAAGACCTATATTTTCTACTCCATGATCCCCTTTAGTGATTTTCTCATCAGGTGGCATATTTTCACTTGTATCAGGTGGATTTTTTTCTTCAGTTTCAGAAGAACCATTACTTTGCTTTTCAGAGGAACTATCCGAACTTTGTCCTTCATTACTGCTACTAGAATCACTTTGATTCTTAGTATAACTTGGGCTTAAAGTACCTAAAATTGCAACACTACCAACATCTTCACTAATTAAAGTATCATAAAATTCACCTAAAATAATATTAGAAGTATAACCTGTATATTCACTAGAACTAGGGAAAATGTCATAATACTTTGTTACTACTTTTTCTAGTGAAGATACAGAATTTTCAATATAATCTCCAGCTTTACCTTTAGAAATAATTATATTTGCAGTAGGTCTTATTTGACTATTATTAATTAAACTAGAGACTGTATCTAAAATTCCTTTGCTAGCTAATTCTTCTGAAAAAACAATAACTTTACAATGAGCAAGATTAATATGTTTACCAACATAAGCATTCATAAGATTAACAGCACTAGAAAGAGAAGGAGCAACAACCGTATTTATAATAGGTGAACTATCTTTAGAAGAAGAATTTTCTGAAAAAGAGCTTATATTTGCAAACTCAAAAGAAATTTCTAAATCATCACTATTTTCTACAGTATCAAAACCTATAGCTATAACATAATCTAAATGATCGATATTTCGTGAGGTATATGATGAAGAAAACGCATATAAAAATATAAATGCTACAATAATTATAATACCCCATTTAAAAATAGACTTCAACTAAACTTCCTCCTTAAAAATTTTTTTCTTTATAAGAGCCGAAACTATAATCACAAAAGGAACAACAAGCGCTAAAACAAAGAATAAAAATTTAGCCACATTATTTTCTAAAAACTCCAAAGTTGATAATTTAGTTATAATAAGAGAAATTCCTCCTGTTGTTAAAAGATATGGAAAAATAAGAGGTTTTTCATCAGTAAGATTAAAAGTATCTTTTAACATAACTATAACAATATAGGCATTTACACATAAAGTACAGATAAATCCAAGAGAACAGAAAAACAAAAACAATGGTTCCATTCTTTGGAAGAAACTACCAAACTCAATATATCTCGAAGAAAGATATAATGGGAAAAGTGCTGAATTATCAAGAGTGTTACTAAATAAAAATAAAATATTTGCTATAGCAATAAATAAAAATATTCCTGTAAAAATAGTGCTTAACATAGCTATTTTAGTAAAACTTTTAGGATTTTTTAAATTTGAAGGCAAAAACAAAAGATAAGCCAAATTATTAAAAACCCATAAATTAGATAACCCACTAATAAAAGTAGCATTTAAACCATTTCCTAAAATAGGATAAATATTTTCAAAATTGAAATTTTGTGAGTTACCCATAAAAACTAAAACTATTGATAAAAATAGTAAAGGAACAATAGCTACTGTGCTTTTAAAAATACTATTATTTTTCAAACTAAGAATAAGACCTGTTGCAACGCAAAATAAGGATATTATAAAAATAACATTTGTCATAGGGTAGTAAATTGTTTGTAAACAAACACTTAGTTTTTTTAGAAGAATAGAAGCTCTAAATATAAAGTAACCAGCAAATACCAGACCAACTATTGTCTTTAATACTTTTCCACCAAGCGAATCAGAAATATTTAGTAAGTTTTTATTAGAAAAACTTTTTAAAAGTAAACAAAATATTGCAGTAATAATTGTAGCAATAACAGTAATATAAACAGAATTAAGTAAACTTGCCGAATTACAATCTTTAAGTAAATACTGACTTGATGATAGAATAATATTAGTAATAGATAAAATTGTTAAAATTGAGATTGCTTCTAAAGTCTTAATTTTTTCATTTCTCATAGAAACTCCTTTACGCTTTCCACTTCTTACTTATTTTTGGAGCGGAAGTAGATTTTTTGGGAAAGACATAACTTGCTCTTTTTTCATATTTCCATGCAGGTTTTACAAAATAACCAGTTGGACCTGCACCAAGTTCTGGAAGTAATGGAGAAGTATAATTTACTCCAAAAGATTTCATAGAGCAAAGCAAGGCTATATAACCAAACAATCCTAAACTAATTCCAAGTAAGCCAGCAGTATAACCTAAAAATACAAAAATAAATCTATAAATCCTTAAATGAAACGAAAAAGTAAAATCTGGAATAGCATAAGAACTTAATCCAGTAATTGCAACAACAATAATTAAAATAGGACTTACAATATGAGCTGAAACCGCTGCATCACCTAAAATTAATGCTCCAACAATACCAATTGTTGCACCAATGGGAGAAGGAACACGAAGACCAGATTCTCTAATCAATTCAAAAGAAAGTTCCATTAATAAAAGTTCAAATATAATTGGAAAAGGAACACTTTCTCTACTTGCTAAAATAGAAAACAGTAATTCTGTTGGCAAGATTTCTTGATGAAAACTTGTAATTGCTATAAAAATACCAGGTGCTAAAAGAGTTATTGCATAAGCTATAAGTCTTAAAATTCTTAAAAAATTAGCAAAAGCTGTTTTTAAATTAGTATCTTCTGGAGAAGATAAATAATCCATTAAAACTGCTGGAGCTATCATTCCATAAGGATTACCATTTACTAAAATAACAACTCTTCCTTGCATCATAAATTTAGCACATTTATCAGGTCTTTCAGTTGAAAGAAGATTAGGAATACCAACTTTTGCATTATCTTCTAATAATTGTTCAAGTTGACCTGTAGAAAAGAGATTATCTAATTCTAAATTTGTTATTCTATATTTAACTTCTTCTACTAAATTAGAATTAGCAATATTTTGCATATAACAAATAGCAACTTTTGTATTACTAATTTTACCAACTTCAAAACTTTCTATAATTAAATCAGGACTATTTGCGATACGTCTTAAAAGAGAAGTATTTGTTCTAATATTTTCAACAAAAGCTTCTTGAGGTCCTTTTATGACAATTTCATTTTGAGGTGTATCTACACTTCTTTGTTTAAATCCTTTTACATCAATATCAAAAGAAACTGATACAGTGTCTACAAAAAGAGCACAGTTTCCAGAATCGATACTATCTATTATTTTAGAAAATTTTGTAGTTTTGCTTAAGCTGTTTTGTGGCATTAAACTAGAATAAATATAATCTTCTAAATTAAAATCTTTAATTTTTTTTACTGAAATAGTGTCTTTTAAATCCTGAGATGAAGATTTCTCTCTTATGAAACCATCAAAAGTATTACTAGTATTCCTCATCATTAAAGGATTTAAAACAAATCTATTTATTAAATTAGAATCCACCATACCATCAATATACATAAGAAAAGCTTTATATTCAGTATTCTTTGCTGTTAATGAAAATTCTCTTATAATAATGTCACTGTTTATCAATGTATTGTATTTTTTTTGTAGATATTTTAAATTTAAATCTATATTTGAAGAAATCTCCTTTTCTTCATCTTCATTTTGCTCATCTAAATTATTTTTAAATGATTTTACAGGCATTAGGGTAAAATCATAGGCATTAGATGGAGTATATTTAAACAATTCTTTTATTTTCATTGATTTCAATTTAATTCTCCTTTTAATTTTAAGTATTTACATATTTGGAAAGAATATACATAGTTTAAGAATATTGTATATTTATTGATAGATTTTAATCTTTATTAACATAAATCAGTAAAAAGTAAATTCCAGTTTAAAATTCTAAGCTAAATAGTTTTTACTAAATTATAGAAAGATACTTCTTTAATTGCAAATTGTTCTTAATTTCCGTTATTTTAATTTATTGCTACTGTTGATTTTTTGTCTATTTTATAGTAGAATATGTTTAATGAAAATGAGAATAGACAAAGAAAGGGTGATTTGTTTGAAAGGTATAGCTATTGGTGAAAGTGATTTTAGAATGCTTCGATCTCAAGACGACTATTTTGTAGATAAAAGCTTATTTATAAAAGATATTATTGATAATAGAAGTAAAGTATGTTTAATTACTAGACCACGTAGATTTGGAAAAACCCTTAATATGAGCATGCTTAAATATTATTTTGATATTAATGGAAAAGATAACAAAGAACTATTTAATGGATTAAAAATAATGGAACAAGGGGAGAAATATACATCAAAACTTGGGGCTTATCCTGTAATTTATATTACTTTAAAAGATTTAAATAGACCAAATTATGAAAATATGATTTCAAGCTTAAAAACTTCTATTCGTCTTATGTATCACGAACATCGTTACTTATTAGATAGTGATAAAATTTATGAAGAAGAAAAAGAGAAAATAAAAGATATTTTATGGTGTAGAGAAGATGAAACTTTTCTTATAAATTCTATTAGAGATTTAAGTGAATATCTATATCGCCAATTTGGAAAGCCAGTTTTATTATTAATAGATGAATATGATGTACCTATTCAAAATGCTTATGTTAAAGGATATTATGAACAAACAATAGATTTTTATAAAACTTTTTATGGTTTATCATTTAAAGATAATCCATATTTAGAAAAGACTGTATTAACAGGTGTATCAAGAGTTGCAAAAGAAAGTATTTTTAGTGGCGCAAATAATTTTAAAGTATTTACTGTATTAGACAATGAGTTTAGTGATGATTTTGGATTTACAGAAGAAGATATGAACAAAATTTATGAAGACTTTGAAATATCTGATGAAAAGGAAGAAATCAAGAAATGGTATGATGGCTATAATATAGGAAATACTAAAGATTTATATAATCCTTGGAGTATTTTAAATTATTTAACTGATAGAAAACTACAACCATATTGGGTAAATACAAGTTCAAATGATTTAATTAAATTAATATTAAAAAATAGTACATCAGTTAAGGCTAAAATAGAGACTTTATTAAGAGGGGAAGGGGTAGATGTTCCAATAAACTTAGAAACAATAATAGTTGGAATTGAAAACAATGAAGATAATATATGGGGATTAATGCTAAG
>CAZUHD010000089.1:0-7955 GCA_964620415.1 uncultured Clostridium sp. | reverse complement strand
AACTAACAATGTTACATTAATATTACAAAAATTCCAGAATTTATTAAATTGCCGTAATTTTTTCTTTTAGCATATTTTGGTTTCTTTGAATAGCTAATTCTTAAAAGTGTGTTTTATTCTTCAAATTTAATATCTTCTTCAGCTTTATTGTATCTTTCAATAGCAAGTAAAATAAATAATTTTTCAACTTTATGTTTAGAATATTAATTTTACAAAGTCTTGAAATATATCAGATTACTAGCTTTTAATTTTTTAGAGGCTGTGAATAGTAGCAAAAAATACTGTATTTTTTTCCAGATATAGTATATAATTTTATTATAGAAATGAATAATACTTACTTTGATCTCACAAGGATCAAACCCATGTAGATGCTGAGCATCGCAAAAAGCCATCCAAACGAATGGCTTTTTATATTTTCTTTTTTAATTGTCTAATTATTTCTAAGATATCTTTCACACTAAAAAAGTATTTTTCTGCTTTTTAAGTACCCTAATTAATTTAAGTTTCTTTCTAACATATCCACTTTCTTTCTTAATTCAGTATTTTCTTTTTCTAACAACGTTATTTTTTTATTTAAAAGTTCTACTAACTTCTCATATTCTTGCTTTATTTCTTGAGTTGATTTTTGAATTAATTCATAATCTTCTTTTTGAAGAGCTTTTACTTCTTGTACTAAAGCTTTATATTCTTTTACCATATCTTTTGCTTATTTCAATATATTTTTCTCATAATTTGATGCCATAATTTATTTATACCTCTATTTCTTATATTTTTACTAATAAATACTATCTTAGAATATTCTTTTGCTTATGTTTCTTCTAGCTCATCAATTGTTATTTGTTGATTAGAATCAAGTTTATATTTTGGAAGTTCTGGTAAATCATCCAAACTTTTATATCCAAATAATCTTAGAAATTCGTTAGTTGTTTTATATGACATAGGCTTACCTGGTAAATCTAACTTTCCTGCTTCTTCTATTAAACCATATTCTAAAAGTTTATACATAGTTCCATCTGCATTTACTCCACGTATTCCTTCAATTTCTGCTTTAGATATTCTTGGGTTATATGCAATTATTGAAAGTGTTTCTAATGCTGCTGTTGATAGTTTTGGTTTGTTTCTTTTATCTATTATTTTATATATTGCATCCTTATAATCTTTATTTGTTGTAAGTTGAAAACTATCTTCTATTTGTATTATCTCTAATCCTCTTTGATTATCTTTATATTCTTTATTCATGTTTTCTACTATTTCTTCTATTTCAGGTTTTGATTTTTCTATAATTAAAGCTATATCTTTTATGCTAACTTCTTTACCAGCTGCAAAAAGTATTGCTTCAATTGTTCCCTTTATTTGATTATCCATTTTTACCTCTTATAACTTATTTAATGTGGTCTTCTTGAATTTCCTGGCATATCATGTTCAACATCTTGTGCTATTTCACACTCTTTTCCTATAGTTTCTATTATCTCTTCATCATTCATTCCTCTATTGTGATAATCTTTCGCCATTTTTGCAACATCGCTTCTATTAAAGTTATCTCCCAAGTCGGGATATTTTTTAAAACATTCATCAGCCAATTCATAAAAATGTTCTCTTCTTGTTTCTATTGCCTCATTTGAGTTTTTTTCTCTTAAGTCTTGTTGCATTTCTGCATTTTTTTGAATATCACCTACATTAGGTTCTCCATCTGGTTTTAATTTATATTCTAAAGCATTATCTCCTCTTTGTCTTTCTTCATAAGTTCCATTTCTTGAAGTTTGTACCAAATATAGTTCTTGCTTATATCCTGTTTCTGGTCTTTTACCACCCTCTAACATATAATCTCTATCCCAGTCTATTCCTATATAATAATTCTCAGCAACATTAAATTTGTCATTAACTCCTGGTATTTCATACATAGATGTTCTAGTTACACTTGTATTAGATGTTGCTTTTCTTGATTCTTCACCATTTTCAAAACGCAATCTACTTTGTTCTATTTCTACTTGTTCTGGTTTTGTTCTTAATTCTACAGGTCTTAATACTTTTTCATCTAATTCTATTATTTGGCTTCTGTCAAATGTAGTAATTACTAATGTGTCCTCAGATTTCCTTTCTTTACCATCTTTTGCTGTTAATTCTTTTGATTTTACTACAGATAAATAACCTGTTCTAAATGCCTTTGGATCTACTTTATCTGGAAGTCTACTTGCAAGTTTTTCTTCTAAACCCAAAATCTCCCAAAATTGGTGTCCATTTATTATTTGGTCTAATCTTATTAAAGGCTGTCCTGCAAGATTAATTCCTACTTCTTTTAAGTTTTTAAGCTCATTTTCTGGTATTTTAGGAGTTTTTTCATTAAACTCATCTTGTTTTTTATCTTGCTCTTCTTCATGTTCTTTACTCGCTAAATCTCTACCTTCTCCTGCTTTTGTGGTATCACTACTAGATGAACTTCCATTATTTCCATTATTTGTTCTTTCTTCTCCTAAATTTAGCTGCATATCTAATGTTTCAGAATCCAAGTCAATATCATCTGATAATTCAAGTTTCATACCATTTTTTTCGCTTTTTGAAGCAATGACTTTGCCTTTATCATCATATACTAGCTCTATAATTTTTCCATCACGAGTTGCACTTATTAAAAAACAATCACTCATTTTCTTTTCCTTGTTATCTTCATAACTAAGTATTCCTATAGATCTACATTTAGATTTATCTACAACAGCTGATGAATTACTTTTTTGAAATTCCTCAATTAACATATTTAACAAACTGTCATTGTCATATGCAGCTCTTTCTGTATTATCTTCCATAAATAAAACCTCCTATATACAATTTTCATCTTTTATATAATATTTTGTTCCTTTCATCTTTTCTGGCATGTATTCTTGTTCTACAATGTGTCCTGGAAAATCATGTGGATAAAGATACCCTTCACTATAGCCTAAATTTTCCATTCCCTTTACTGGTGCATTTCTTAAGTACATTGGAATTTCCCCTGTATCTTTAGTTTCTACATCTTCTAAAGCTTTATTTATTCCTAAATATGAAGCATTAGATTTTTTAGATGTTGCAACATACACTGCTGCTTCTGCAAGTATTATTCTAGCTTCTGGCATGCCTACCATGTTTACAGCTTGCATCGCAGATGTTGCAACAACCAGTGCTTCTGGGTTCGCCATACCAACATCTTCTGATGCACAAATAACAATTCTTCTTGCTAAAAACATTGGATCTTCTCCACCTTTTAGTGCTCTTGCTAAATAAAGTAAAGTTGCATCTGGATTTGACCCTCTCATTGATTTTATAAATGCACTAATATTATCATAATGTACTTCCCCATTTTTGTCAAATATAGCTTTTTTCTCCTGAATTGAATTTTTTATTACTTCATCTGTTATATTAATTGCACCATCTTTATCTAATTCAGTTGTAAGTGTTGCTACTTCTAAAGCATTTAATGCTGTCCTTACATCTCCATTTGATATTGTACTTAGTTTTCTTAATGTTTCATCTGTAATTTTTATGTTGTATTCTCCTAGTCCTTCTGGATTTTTTATTGCCATTTTTAAAATTTTAAATATATGTTCTTCATTTAAAGGCTCTAGTTTAACTACCATAGACCTAGAAATCAAAGCTTTATTTACCTCAAAATAAGGATTTTCGGTAGTTGCTCCAATTAAAATTATTGTTCCATTCTCTACAAATGGAAGAAGTGCATCTTGTTGTAATTTATTAAATCTATGTATTTCATCAATAAATAATATAGACTTACCTGCTGGATTTAACATATAATTTTTAGTTTCTTCTACAACTGACTTTATATCTGCAACTCCTGCTGTAACTGCATTTATTTTATAAAATTTATATTTTGTAGTCTCACTTATAACTTTTGCAAGCGAAGTTTTTCCACATCCAGGTGGACCAAATAAAATCAAACTTGATAGTCTATCTGCTTTTATGGTTCTATATAAAATTTTATCTTTTCCTAGGATATGTTCTTGTCCTACATATTCATCCAAACTTTTTGGTCTTACTCTATATGCTAAAGGTTCATTTTGATTCATATTTTTATTTCCTATCTATACAATTTCTGCGATTAAATCATAATCACTTACATCTATAATTTTACAATTAATGAATTTATTTATCAAGTCTTTATCATCATTTTTCTTTATATAAACTATACCATCTTCTTCTGGTACATCTTTAGCTGTCCTTCCTATTAAATATTTTCCATCAAAAGATACACCTTCTACTAAAACTAATACTTTCTTTCCTATCATATTTTCTAAGATTTTTTTTGAAATTCCTTGTTGTAATAACATTATTTGTTTCCTTCTTGCTTCTTTTGTTTTATAATGTATCTGATTTTTCATAGTAGCTGCTAAAGTATTTTCCTCTTTTGAATATTTAAATACACCTAATTTATCAAATTTTGTTTTTTGTATAAAATCACATAATTCCTCAAAATTTTCTTTAGTTTCACCAGGAAACCCAACCATAAATGTTGTTCTTAAAGTTACATCTGGTATCTCAGTTCTTATTTTTTCTATTATTTTTAAAATACTTTCTTTCGATGTTTTTCTGTTCATCTTTTTTAATATCTCATTTGAAATGTGCTGAAGTGGTATATCAAAATACTTACATATTTTATCATTTGTTTTTACTTCATTTATCAATTCATCTGTTATTCCTTCTGGATAACTATATAAAAATCTTATCCATTTAATTCCTTTTATTTTACTTATCTTATTTAATAATTCAGCAAGTTTTGGCTTTCCATATAAATCTAATCCATATTTAGTTGTATCTTGTGCAATTACTATTATTTCTTTTATTCCTTTATTTACAAGTGTATTTGCTTCTTCTATTATATCTTCCATTTTTCTACTTACAAATAGCCCTCTAATAGATGGAATAGCACAATATGTACACATATTACTACATCCTTCACCTATTTTTAAATAAGCATAATTTTTTCCTGTTGATATTATTCTATTTATGTATTCATCTACTCCAAACATAGGTAATTTTCTTATTTCTCTATCTTTCTTTATTTTAAGTTTTTCATTTTTCTTTTGTTCAAGCATTTCTTCTACTTTATCCCATAATTTCTCATAGTCTTCTATTTTTATAAATAAATCTACCTCTGGTAATGATTTTACTAATTCATTATAATATCTTTGTACTAAACATCCCATTACAATTAAATATTTACATCTTTTCTTTTTTAATTCTGCCATTTCTAAAATAGTATTTATTGCTTCTTCCTTTGCAGATTCAATAAATCCGCATGTATTTATAACTATTATATCTGCATCATTAGAATTATTTACAATAGTGAAATTATGATTTTTAAATTTTCCTATTGCTACTTCTGTATCTATCAAGTTTTTACTACAACCTAATGATATAAATCCGACGTTCATATATTATTCCTCTTTTTTATTTTTATTTTATAAACATTGCGTCTCCGAAACTAAAAAATCTATATTTTTCTTTAACTGCTTCTCTATATGCTTTTAGTATGAAATTTTTATCTGCAAAAGCTGAAACTAGCATTATTAGTGTTGATTTTGGTAAATGGAAATTAGTTATTATTCCATCAATACATTTAAATTTATACCCTGGATAAATATAAATTCCAGTATCTCCTTCTATGCTTTTTACAAATCCTGTATGTTCATCTGCTATTGTTTCTAACACTCTACAAGATGTTGTTCCAACTGCTATTACTCTTTTTTCATTTTTCTTTGCTTCATTTATTTTAATAGCATCTTCTTCTTTTATATAAAAATGTTCTGTATGCATTTTATGATCTTCTATATTTTCTTCTTTTACAGGTCTAAATGTTCCAATTCCCACATGTAATGTTACATTTGCAATTCTAACACCTTTTTCTTCTATTTTAGCAAGTAATTCTTCTGTAAAGTGTAATCCTGCTGTAGGGGCTGCTGCTGACCCTTCATATTTTGCATATACTGTTTGATACCTATTTTTTTCTTTTAAACTTTCATGTATATATGGAGGTAAAGGCATTAACCCAATTTTATCTAAAATTTCATTAAATATTCCTTCATAACAAAATTTTACTTTTCTTGTTCCGCCTTCCATAACATCTAATATTTCTGCTTTTAAAATGCCATCTCCAAATATTACATTTGTACCTGGTTTTAATTTATTTCCTGGTTTTACTATTACTTCCCAAACATCTCCATCTATCCTATTTAATAAAACGAATTCTACATTTGCACCTGTTTCTTTTTTTCCATATAGTCTTGCAGGTATTACTTTTGTATTATTTCTAACTAAACAATCTCCTGGCTCTAAATAATCTATTATGTCTTTAAATATTTTATTATCAATAGTTTTTTTATTTCTATCAAGTACCATAAGTCTTGATTCATCTCTCTTTTTTATTGGTACCTGTGCTATTAATTCTTCTGGTAAATAATAATCAAATTCTTCTAATTTCATTTTTCCTTCCTTTTCTACATCAATGTATATATTTTACTACATTTTCCAAGAAATAGCAATAGAAAAAAGTACAGAAATAGGGTTTTTCTATACTTTTGTTACAGTTTATGTGATAGATAGTTATTTTTAATATTTTCTTTACAGTTTTAATATTAGAAATATTGGGTTAACCAAACTTTAGTTGCATTAGGTGTTGGTTTTCCTTTTGAAATATGTACATGAATAGGTTCGTCACTTTCATTTGTCCAAAAATAAATTTTATATCCGTTTTACTTCAAAAATACTAGGCAATTTGCAAACCTCCAATTCGTGCATATTTAAAAAAGAAAGAAGAACCATTTTTTACTATTTGTAAAAATGTTTTCTTTTCTTCTTCAGAATAATTTCCTTCTTCTAAAACAACATTATAACTTGGTAATTCAACTACATAAGTGTCAAATCCACTTTCTGTTGGTCTTTCAAAAGTAATACGAATATATTGTTCTCCATTTTCTTTTTTTCCAATATTAGAAAATACCCCTAAAGTACCATCAGGATATTTGGCAAATTCATAAGTCATTTTTTATCACGCTCCTCTACTAATTAGTATCATAACATAATTTACAATATTTTACTACTAAAAAATAGAAAATAAAATTTTTTAATTTCGTTAAGTGAAAAAAATGAAATCTTTTCTTATTTTACCATATATTTCCATTCTCCTATATTTCGGTGCAAATACCAAATGATATTTGCAATTCCATGTGCTAAACTATTATTGTCTTTCATGACAATTTCTCCTTTTTGATTTTTATTTATGGTTGGCGAAACATATTTATTATATCAAAAAGGAGAATTTTTTCTACTCATAGCTATAAGCTTTTAGAACATCCTGTAAAACAGTTTTTTTTCGTTACACAAAAAAATAGCTATCCCTATGAATAGCTATCCAGCTAAGGCGGTGTACAAACAGCACACTTAACACTTTTATGGTCGTATCTTAACTGTAGACCGAACGAAAAAGAACTTCTTCTAGTATATTAATTGTAACTGTAACATTTTAAAAAAATTGTCAACAATTATATTATATTTTATGTTGTAAAATTTAATGTAAATTTGATAAGAAAATTCAAAGTTAAATTGATAGAAAAATATAACATAGGAACGAAACTTTTGAAGCTAATTTTGTTATTATAGTAAAATAATTAATATTAGTAAATGCTAAAATGAATTGATAAATCAAGCATTGACAAATATTAATTATTTTACATTTTTATTGCTAAGAGCTTTATATGTTATTGTAAAAGTTGATAGTATTTAATCAACTTTATTTTGAATTATTCTATCAGTTTAATATTGAATTTCACAATATTAAATTTCATCAACATATAGTTCGTCTACAACTGCTACAACTGTGTATTTTTTTAATTTTTGTATACTTTTTATTTTTTCTAATTTGCTATATTCTAAAATTTGCTCTCTTGCTTTTGCCTTTGTTTCTTCAAGTAAGT
>CAZUHD010000088.1:0-8044 GCA_964620415.1 uncultured Clostridium sp. | reverse complement strand
TAAGGCTATTAGCGTTATTCCTCTTTCTCTTCGAATTTTCTCTCGAATTTTTGTTCCTTTTGAATTTTTTGTTTTTTCACTTTTTTCTCCCCTAACCTTTGATAACACTTACTTCTCTCCCCCTTCTCTATTTTCGCAGATATATATATTCTGCGAAATTAGAAGAGAACATTGAAATGCTTTTTCATAGGGTATTACAGCGATTTTTTTGACAAAAACATCCCGCATTTTTTTATTAAAAAAAGCCGTTTTGTTTTTTGCAAAAAAATGGGGTCAAGCTCATTATTTTCACGTGTTTAACACATATTAAAAATTTTCGCAGAATATATATTTCTGCGAAAATATGTATACCATTTGGTTCATCTTTTTACTTTCAAATGTCTTTTTTATTATTTTTCATTATAATATCTTTTACATTTTTTTCAATATTATTTGTTAAAATTTAACATAATTGTAATATTTTTGTAAAATCTTTGAAATAATTATAAATTTTTTTCTAATAAATATTCCAAATTTGACAGCTTAAAGTATCAAAAATATACGAAATAAATTGAACTCTGAACAAAAATGAAACTTATAGAAATTCTACTAGATCTTTCTATAGATGCATTTACCCCTTCTATTTGAAAAAAAGCCGAGAACATTCCTCAGCTTTTCACTCTAAAATAATTTTATTTTTTATTAATATATTTTCTATCTTATCTAAAGCATCATAAACAAACTCCTCTGTAATATATCCTTTTTCTTCATATTTTCTGCTGCTGTATTTATCAATTGTATATTTATTCCAATCTTCAATCATCTTCTCATTTATATTGTTGATCGGTATTTTGGTCGCAGTCTGTAGCTTTTCTTTAACTTCACTCCACCATTTTTTATCTATATTATTATTTTCCAATTTTTCAATTGAATGTTCATAATATTTATATGCTGTATCATAGTTATATCCATCTTTTAATAAATTCGGATATAATTTATCTCTATAAATTTCATCACATACAATATCTGTCAAAACATGAATTAAATATCCCATTAAATATTCTTGTTCAAAATTGTTTTCATTTGATTTATAAAATTCAATAATATTATTTTTCCATTTTTCTAAATCTTTATCTCTTAAATGTGTTTTCCATCTAGCTTCTTTACTCGCAAATCCGTAAGCATTTACCGCATCTGGAACTGCTACTCCTAAATAAAAATTTCCACATTTAAATCTACTATGTTTTTTTGCAAATTCATATCCTACTAATTCATGAAATAATATACTTGGCATGATAGTCCCTCCTATAATGCACATTATACATTAAAAGAAAAAATTACACAAGGATATATTTTTATTTTACAGAAATTAAATCTTTTATTTTTTCAAATTTGCTTTCTCCTATTCCACTTACATTTTTAATATCTTCTATTTTAGTAAAATTACCATTTGTCGTTCTATATTCTACTATTCTAGAGGCAAGTTCTTCCCCTATGCCTGGCAAATTAGTAAATTCTGTTTGTGTTGCTTTATTTATATTAAGAAGTTCCTTTTTTTGACTGGCAAAACTTGCATCTTCTATAATATTTTCTCCACTATCATCTGTTATAATCTCAGTTTCTTCTATATTTGAATCTGATGGTATCGTTATTTTTACTCCATCTTCTAAAACATATGCTAAATTCACATTTGAAATATCTGCATCTTCTGTCAATCCTCCTGCTAATTCTACTGCATCCTCTATTCTATCACCTTGTTTTAATCTTATAATTCCTGGTTTTTTAACAGCTCCTGTAATGTGTACAACAATTTCATCTATTTCTTCATTAGCCTCCTCTTCCTCATCAACTACATTTTCCGTTTGCCCATTTTCTACTAAAATAGCTTCATCATCTGTATCATATTCTGTTTTCCCAAAATCATTATAAATAAAATATATCACTCCTATTATTACAGCTATTCCTACTACAATTAATATTTTCTTTTGTTTTGAACTCAAATTATCAAACATAAAATACCTCCTTTTTTGGTTTTATCTTAATTTTATATTGCATTTTTTTGTCTTATATTGTATATTGTTGTAAAGATTTTTACATAAGAATTGAGGAATTATAAATGAAATTTTACAAAATTATTTTAATGCTTATTATTATTTTGGTTGTTTTTCCAATTAATATTGTCAAAGCAGACTATACAGAACAAACAAATAATTTAAATATATATTCTGATTCTGTTATTTTAATAGATAGCACCACTGGAAAAATTTTATACGAAAAAAATTCAAAAGAAAAATTATATCCAGCAAGTACAACTAAAATATTAACAGCTATCATTACTCTTGAAACTTGTGACCTAAATTCTATAGCTACTGTATCTCGCTCGGCTGTTCTTTCTGTTCCATCTCGGATATTCTTCTGCTTATTTATCAGAGGGAGAAGAAATGAGTGTTGGAGAGCTTCTTGAGTTACTTCTTGTACATTCAGCAAATGATGCTGGTTTCGTTTTAGCAGAATATATTTCAGGATCTACAGAAGCTTTTGCCGAAGTCATGAATTCTAAAGCAGTAGAAATAGGATGCACAGATACCCATTTTACTAATCCCAGCGGTATCCATAACCCAGATCATTATACTACAGCCTATGATTTAAGCCTTATCGCTAAATATTGTATGCAAAACAATACTTTTAGAAATATTGTTTCTATGGAATCCTGCGTAGTAAAACCAACAAATAAATTTGACTTAAGAAAATATTCGAATACAAATGATTTAATAAGATCTGATTCTAAATATTATTTAGAAGATTGTATAGGAATTAAAACAGGATTTACATCTGAAGCTCAAAATTGTTTGATTTGCGGGTTTTACAAAGATGGTTTAGAATTAATTGCTGTAATGTTAGGCGCGGCTTATACAGAAAATGGAGATAGTGCAAGATATACTGATGCACATACCCTTTATAATTATGGTTATGAAAACTTTTCTTTAAAAAATATTGTAAATAAAGGTGATGTTGCATTATCAGTTAAAGTTTCCAATGGATCTAAAGATACCAAAAATCTTGATTTAATATATGAAAATGATATAAAAGCATTAGTAACAATAAATGATACTATTCCTGAGCCACAAGTTACATTTGATAAAACTGTTGCTGCTCCTATTAGTCAAAACTCAGCTATAGCTACTGTTTCATATAACATAGATGGAACAATTTATACCTCTAAGCTCATTGCTTCACATGATGTTGAAACAAGTAATTTTTTACTTGTTATACTAATTATTTTGCTTTCTATAATTATTTTATTGTTTTTAATAAGATATTTAAATATATATATTAGGAAAAAGAAAAAAAGAAAGGCTAAATATAAAATAAGATATTAAATTTAAGAGAAGGATTTTATTCCTTCTCCTTTTATTTGTAATCTTTTCCTAAAATTATTGTAATATCTACTTTTGAATTACTTGTTATACTACTAGAAATATTACCACATTTAAGAATATTTTTTAAATCTTTTGTAACGTCTTGTGGCACTGCTGTTTTATTTACAATTGTTGTTTTTGATGTTGTATTTGTAGAACCTGTTTTATACACATTAAATCCTTGTTTTTTTAATGCTTCAGTTGCTTTTGTAAGTAATTTACTGTCTCCGCTTCCATTAAGAAGTTCTATTTTAACATCTTCCTTTTCGCTTGAACTTGTACTGTCTACCGTGTTTGATTCTGTATTTGTTGTATTAATATTATTTGTATTTTCTGTATCTTCTCCAGTTTCATCTTGTATCTCAAATAAACTCTGCACTAATGCTTTTGTTTCTTTATCATCATAAACAAAGAATGATAATTTTGTTGGGTAGCCAAAGTTTGGTGGTGTATCTCCTGGGATTGTTTCCATTTGGATATTTTCTACATCAAAGTCAACTGCATAAGGTATATAATCTTTTATCAAAGACCAATTTGTAATATTGGTTGTAACATTATTTTTTAAAATTTCTACAAAGTTTCCTATTTTGGTTACATTTTTTAATTGTATTAATTGTTTTGTTACAACTTTTAAAAATTCTCTTTGAGTTCTCATTCTACCTAAGTCATTATCTCCATATTCTGATGAATATGATGAACCATCATTATCTTTTCTATATCTTACTACCTTTTCAGCTTGTTCTCCATTAAGTTTTTGTAATCCTTTTTTTAAATGAATATGCAAGTCGTGTGTACTGTCATCATAGTCCATATCTTCTGGAACATCAAATTCCACTCCTCCCATTTCATCCACCAATTGTACTAAAGCATTATTGCTTACAACTAAATAATAAGTTATATTCAATCCTGTTATTTTGTTTACAGCAGCTAATGTTTTTTCTGGGCTTGTTTGATACAAAGCATTTATTTTATCACTTGATGTTGCTTTGTTTTTATTTGTACCAACAAAAGTGTCTCTCGGTATTGAAATTAATGTTGCCTTTTGTGTCTTTGGGTTATACGAAGCTACAATTATTGTATCTGTAAGTTTAGTTTCTATATCTTCACTTACTCCTAAAATTAATACTGTAAATGGTTTTAAGTTTTTTAGTGTTGCTTCATCTTGTCCCATTACTGTTTGTAGCATACCTGAAACTCCCCAACCATTTTTTAAAGTACTATATCCTACAAATATACCAGCTAATATTGCAATTAAAAACACTAATGTTATGAATGTTTTTAATACTGTATGTTTCTTTTTGTCTTTTTTTCTCTTCTTATTGTCACTTATATTTTTACTCATTTGCTTTTATTTCACTCTTTCTTTCTAATTCAAAACTATCAGTTAAAATTATACCAAATGTTAATTTAAAAATCAATAGTATTTGTTGCTACTTTTCTTAAAATTTGTAAACTCTTTATATTAGCATATCCACACCAAATTCTTTTTATAAAAAGTTTTGTATTTAATCTTCAATTTACAGCTACACTTATTATCTTATCTCTATTTGTGTTAAGCAAATTTCTCTTTATTTTTCTTTTCTTAATTGTAATCTTCTTTTCTCTTCCTTATCCAAGCCACTTACCCCAGTAATTTCTGTAATTATATCTGTACAAAACTTTTGTTGTCTTTCCCATTCTGCTTTATACGTTTTATTTTCTATTACTATTGTATTACATCCATTTTCTTTGACATATGCTATTATTCTACACTTAACATTTAATATTACTATTAAACACCCGATACTCACAACAGGTGGTTTGGATAGAAACCTTCCTGAGGCATTTTTCACCCATTAAATTATTAAATCTTCACAGCTACACTCCCCCCTATTGTATAAAAAAGTTCACGAAGTGTATTTTAATTCACTTAATGAACTTTTAATTTTATGTTTTAAATTTTATATTCAATGCTTTTTTGTTCCAATAATTTGAAATCACAGCTTAAATCTTTATAAAATTTAGCCATTTTACTTTTACTTGATTTAATAACTATATTATACAGTTTTTCTGATTTATCTAGAATTTTTTGCTTATTTTCAGTCTTATAAAGTCTAATAAATAAACGCATTCTTGAGGTATAAGTATCATATCTGAAAATCTAATAATACCTAAATCATTTTTAGTTTTAGTATTTATTATCTTAAAAAAAGTTAAGTTATCTTTATAAGTTTTATGTTTCTCTTTTGGAGAAAATAGAGGTGCAAAATAGTAATGTTCTTTAACAACAATTACGACTCCTATTTTATTATAAACAATATGTTTATCAAATTGACTTAAATAATTAATATAATCTCATCTATAATATAAAAATTTAATTTTCCTAATTTTATTTTTTACTTTTTTTCATAAATTTCTCCAATTATAAATATAAGGGATACTTTTTAGTACCCCCCCCTAAATTTTTCTGGAAACTCGTTTATAGTTAAAACTAAAGGCTCGTTTCTAACCTAATGTTCAATAGGATATTCGTTTATAGGATTCTCACCCTAAAGGCTCATATCTAACCTAATGTTTACATTACACTCATTTATGAAATTAATCAAAGGTTTGTGTTAACCTAGTTTATTTGATAAATTGCTTTATCAATATTCATTATACTGCATTTTGTTTATAGATTTTCTAATTTATTATGGATGACTAGTAACTTATTTTAGTATTAAATTATGCTCAAAAACAAATTTTGCAACATATGAATTATCTATTGCTTCTTGTATTTTTCCATTTTTACTTATTGATGCTACTATAAATAGTATATTTAATAATATATAAATTATTATAAGTGCTCTACCTAGTCCATAAAGAGTTCCTCCCGCTTTATTAATCTGTTTTATAAGTGGTAACTCTGCAAGACCTTCTGATAAGAATTTTAACACTATTAATGCTATTCTTATTACTATAAATAGCCCTATTCCTGCAACTACTTGTATTACTTTTAATGCTATTTCATCTGCAATCGCTTCTACTGCTTTTTCTTTTGTTTCACTTGCAGCATCTTCTATTTTTTGTGTTATATATTTAGTTAATCCAAAGCTATTTTCCTCATTTGAGTTAGTTGCAGTTTCGCCATATTTTCCTATAATAGTTGTTCTTATTTTGTCATATATGTCTGTATTATTTATTATAAAATTTGAAACTGGTTTATATAAAATAATTGTTGCAATTATTGCTACCAAAAATGCACAAATATTAAATACTACATTTACTAATCCTTTCTTATAACCTAAAAATACACTTAATATCAAAATCGCAATTATAACCAAATCAATTATTATTCCCATACATTGCCTCCATTTATAAATTTACTATTTCAATTCTATCTTTATATACTATTATTGCCAAATTGTCTGAAAGCACCACATTGGTTATTTCTTGATGTGATGTATATTTTTTTATTAGTAATCCATTAGTATCTATAAAATAAATTTCACTTCCTACATTTATTCCAATTATATTCTCATAGCTATATAATTCTTTTGCGACCTCATCATAATTATAATATATTTTTTCGTTATTTGAAGTATTTACTATTGTTGCAGTTGATGTCGAACTAAATAATCCTGTTTGTTCTTCTGTTATATAAACTATAGCATCTTTTAAATTACCTGAAATAAAAGTCATTTTTTTGTCTACTGGTAAAAATTCCTGATTTACGCCATTACTTATTATATCTAAAGAATCATCATATACACAAAGTAAATTTCCATTTGTTTGATATTTTACTTTTAAAATCATTTTAGAAGTATCTGCCTCATATTCATATTCTATAGCTTTTTCTTCATCTTCCATAGCTTTTTCTGTAGATATTATTTTTATATTTGATTGTATTAATGCTCCAGAAGTATCAATTTCAGCAAATGCAATGTGTTTGTTGTCATTCCCAATTGATACATCAACTACTCTTGTAGATTTTAAAAATCTCTTTAGTATTTCATTTCCCGTTGCATCAAATATTGTTATTGTTGATTTATATGTAGTATCTGTCGTAACTACAGCTACATATCCATTTTTGTTCACATGAATTTGTAAGATTTCCCCATCAACTTTTTCTCCCCATAAATAAGTTTTATCTAATATTACACAAAACTCTTGTCCATTTTTTTCTGCAATTGCAAGATATTTGTCTTTTGATGCAAATAATGCTGTATTTATATTTATATTTATTTCAGATATACTTTCTCCTAAGGAATTATATAGCTCTAAATTTTTATCATTCAAAATACATATGTATTTATCATAGCAAAATACTTGGTTATTTTTATCAACATCTAAGTCTATTGTTTTTACATCTTCTGAGCTAATTTTTTTTCTTAAAACATTAATATCTGCCCATTTTCTAAAATCTTCTTTTGTAAAATATACTACTAACAAAGAAATAACACATATTAATAATATTCCTATTATACATACTATTATTGTCTTTTTTATATCAAATACTCTATCTTCATATTCTTCACTTTTTTTCATTTTATAAAGTTAATCATAACTCCTTTTTATTTTTTATCATTTTATCAAAAGTAAAGAAAAATATCAATATTTATTTAGTTTTTGCTCACGGCAATTTAATAAATTCTGGAATTTTTGTAATATTAATGTAACATTGTTAG
>CAZUHD010000087.1:0-8122 GCA_964620415.1 uncultured Clostridium sp. | reverse complement strand
AACTATATTAGAATAATTGACCATAATGGATATTTTGAAGTTACAAACTTTTCGAGTGAAGACTTAAAGAAAAATGAACTATATAAAGAAAATAGCAGAAGAAGTCAAATGATGGCAACATTTGATAATTATGAAGATTATTTACTTTCTTTAAAAATGAAAGCAGAAATAACATCATTTAAACAAATATATTTAGAAAGAATATCACAATTGAGTAATAAAAGCAATCAGTTTAACTTAACGACAAAAAGATATTCTTTAGCTGACATAGAAGCAGTAAATAATGATGAAAACTATATAAAGCTTTATGGAAAATTAGAAGATATTTTTGGGGACAATGGAGTAATAACTGTTGTAATTGGAAATATAAAAAACAAAGATGAACTGCACATTGATCTATGGATAATGAGTTGTAGAGTATTAAAAAGAAATATGGAATTTGCAATGATGGATAGCTTAGTAAAGAAAGCAAAAGAAAAAGGTATAAAAACAATATATGGATATTATTATCCAACAGCAAAAAATAAAATGGTTAATAATTTTTATGATATACAAGGATTTGAAGAAATTTCATGTGATGATGAAGGCAATAAAATTTACAAATGGTAGATATTATAAAGTCTAGAATAGGAGATAAATAATAAGATGTCAAATAAAATGGAATTTCATCATATAGGGATAGCTACAAACAATATAGAGGAAAGTATAACTAAATTAAAAAAATTTTTTGATGTTTCTAATGTAAGCGAAGTGGTTTATGATGTTAATCAAGATGCTAGTTTGTGCATGGTTACTCTAGTAGATGGCATAAAAATTGAATTAATAAATGGCCAAGTTGTAAAAAACATTTTGAAAAAAAGACAATATTTATATCATACATGCTATTTAGTTGAAAATATAGATGAAGAAATAAAAGAACTTGAAGATGATGGAGCAGTTTTAGTAAAAGAACCAAAAGAAGCTATATTATTTAATAATAAAAAAGTTGCCTTCCTAATGTGGAATTTAGGCTTGATAGAGCTTATAAATTGTCGGGGGGGGGGTTACATAATTATGTACATGTTAATTATGTAATACTACTTAATGCAATGAATAGTCCAACAGGTAACAATTTAAAGGTTGATGATGTAATTCCAATGTTTGAATACTTTCAGATAAATTTAACAGCATTACTGGACAAAACATTGCGATAACAAATGGAAATATTATGTAATAATGAAAGGAATAAATAATTATGACATTAACATCTTTTATTTTTTTAGCATTTTGCGTGATAACATTATTAATATACTTTATTGTTCCTAAGAAATTTCAATGGGGTATTTTATTAGTATCAAGTGTTATATTTTTATTTTGGAACAATTTTAATTTGGCTACTGTGATACAAGCTTTAATGGTTTTGCTTCCAGCATATGTTTTTGGAAGACTAATAGAAAAAAACTACAACACTAAAAAGAGTAAAATATTCTTGTTAATAGGTATATTTATAATTTTAGGGCAATTGTTATATTTAAAATACACAAACTTATTTTTAACAACTGCAAATCATATAATGAACTTATTAAATATAAATTACAAATTTGACTTAGTGTATAGAAATTCATTAATAGGAATTAGTTATTATTCGTTAATAATGATTGGTTATTTAATAGATATATATAGAGGAACATGTAAAGCACAGAAAAACATATTTAAATGTGCACTATTTATGTCATATTTTCCTATATTAACATCAGGTCCTTTTATAAGATATGGAGAATCTGGGCAAGAATTGTATGAAGAACATAAATTAAAATACAAGAATTTAACTTATGGCTTAGTTAGAATATTCTGGGGACTATTTAAAGTATTAGTAATATCTCAAAGAATAGGGTATTTTGTAGATGGAGTTTATGCTGACCTTAATACATATAAAGGAGTATTAGTAATAGCTGCTGCATTACTTTATACTATGCAATTATTTACAAATTTTTCAGGTTCAATAGATATTATTATGGGAGTATCAGAAATAATAGGAATTAAATTACCTGAAAACTTTAATTTACCTTTTTTTTCAAAAACAATCACAGAATTTTGGAGAAATTGGCATATTACACTAGGTGCTTGGCTTAAAGATTACATATTTTATCCATTACAAAAATCTAATTTCATGCAAAAATTAAATAAAAAATGTAAAAACAAGTTTGGCAAAAAAATAGGAAAGAAAATACCGTTATACCTTTCGATGTTAATTATGTGGATAATAGCAGGAGCATGGCATGAAGGTGCATATACATATATTATTGGCTCAGGACTGTTACAATTTTTATTTATAGTGTTAGAAGATCTATTAGAACCTATTGCAAAAAAAGTAAATAATAAAATAGGAATAAAAACTGATGTATTTAGTTACAGACTATATCAAAGAGTTAGAACATATCTTTTATTTTCTTTTGCAATGATTTTCTTTAGAGCTACTAGTGTATCTAATGCAATAGAAATTATAAAAAGTATGTTTACACTTAACTTAGGTGTACTATTAAATTTTGAAGCTTTAAGTAACATAGGAATAGATGTACTAGATTTAGGAGTATTAGTGGTTTCACTAATAGTACTATTTGTAGTTGGATTAATAGCAAGAAAAGGAAGCGTAAGAGAAAAATTATTTGAACAAAATATAGTTTTTAGATGGGGAATTATATATGCATTGGTATTTGGTGTTATAATATTTGGTTGTTATGGACCTGGATACGATGCTACAACGTTTATTTATAGACAATTTTAAAATAAGGAAGGATAGAGATGAAAAAAACAAAAATAGTTGTATTTTTACTTATATTTTGTATAATTTTTTATTATGTATATAAAATATTGTGGAATGCACCAACTCCTATTACATATTTTTATAAAGAACCAACAAATTCTTTAGATGTCATTTACATAGGTAGTAGTAATGCATATGCTCAGTTTAATAGTGTATTGGCTTATAATAAATATGGTTATACTACAGGTCTTTTATCTGCAGATTCACAACCGTTTGTATTAACGAAGTACCTTATAGAAGAGGCAAAAAAATATCAAAAAACATATGTATATGTTATTGATTTGGCAAAATCGGTTGATTCCATAGATTCGCTTAATGAATATAGTCTTAGAAAAACAATAGATTCAATGAAGTTTTCTAAAAATAGAATAGAGGCTATCAATGAATTGTTAAAATACAGAAGCGGAATAAATAAAAAGGAATATGTAAATTATTATTTTAGTTTTCTTTTTTATCATAATAAATGGAAAAGTCCGACGAAATTAAATATAATACGTGATGCTTCTTTGTACAAAGGATACCTTTTTGATGATATGACAGCATCAGTGGAAAATGTAACTGACTATCATTATAATCAAGAAACAATGGAGTTAGAAGAAGAAAGCAAGCAAATATTAGAAGATTTGATAGAATATGTGAAAGCAAATAATATCAATGTTTTATTTGTTGTACCAATAAGAAGTTACTATAAAGAAAATAGCAAAAGGCTGAATACAGTTATTAATATTTTACAAGAGAATGATTTAAAAGTATTGAATTTTAATGTGTTAGACGATTTCAACAATATAGACTTTTCAAATGATTTTTATAATGACAGTCATTTGAATGTATATGGTGCAACTAAGTATACACTATATTTTTCAAAATATTTAAAAGATAATTATAATTTACCAGACCATAGAGGAGATGTTAAATATGAGTCATGGGATAAAGAATATGAGAGGTTTAAAACTGATTATAAAAAGATAACAAATAAGGAATTTGATGAGCTATTGATGGAATATGATAGTTGATAAAAAACCGATATTATGAGTATTAGGAGAAACAGTACATTTTGCAGAAAAATCACAAATAAAACCTAAGCTCGACTTCCAACTTATGTATATTTACAGACAAGTGAAATAAGATTGGCAAAAAACTCTATAATATTAACGGAACAAGTTAGAGTTATAGATAGAGCAAGATTAAAAAAGTTTATTGGAGTTTTAGATATTGCAGAGATAAAAGCAGATGAAAAACAATTTTAGTCAATATGTGAATACAACATTTGGAATTATAGGATTATTCTTAGTAAGATTATTTGTAACACTGTTAATTTCTATAGTAATAACGGCTATAGTAAAAAAATATAAGATTAAGTATATATGCTAAATGCTTTAAAAAATGTTAATACATTATAATCCATTTTTTAAAGGCAGAAAATTTAGGAATATATTTTTATTATTAGCAAGCTTGGTATTTTATGCATGGAGAGAACTAGGATTTATATTTGTTACGATTTTATCTATATTAATAAACTGATTTTTAGCATTAAAAATAGATAAAAATGAAAACAAGAAAAGAAAACATATGTAATTTAAAAGAATAATTGAGTTGTTAAAGAAATATAAACCGACGAAAGTTGAAATTTTTAAGATACATAGGCTAGGTGAAAAGAAATATAAAACATTTGGAAGAAAAATGCCTATATTTGATGATGCTAGTAATAAAACAATACAAATAAAAAACAAATAGAAAAAATAAAAAAAGCTAAATTACCAAAATTAGTATTTAGAAATGAAAGGGATGATTTTATTGTTGTAAAAGTTAATATAAAATTGATAAAAACATATTTAAAGATAAGGGGAAAAGAAAGGAATGAATTATAAGCATGAAAAAGAAAATAAGTTTATTAGCACAATATGGACGTATTAAATTTAGAATTTTTCAAAATTTAAATGAAAAATATTTTTCAAAGATAAGAAATAAAAACTTGAAAAACAAGAAATTTACTATAATTTCTAATAATTGTTGGGGGGTGGGTATATAGAATTTTTAATTTACAATATCAATCACCAACTGTTGGATTGTTTATAATGCCTAAATATTACTTAAAATTTATAAATAATTTAGAACATTATATAAAGGAATGCACATTAAGCTTTATAAAACCAGCAGAATCAAAATATTATGATTATCTAAAAATGAATACGGATGAATTTGAAAATTACCCTATTGGTTTATTAGGAGATATTGAAATAGATTTTTTTCATTATAAAACAGAAGAAGAAGCTAGAGAAAAATGGAATAGGCTCAAAGAATAAATTGGGATAATTTAATAATAAAGTTTAATGACCAAAATGGATGTACTCAAGACGATATAAATCAATTTAATAAAATAAAAAAATTCAAAAAAATGTTATGTTTTACAGCGAAGAAATTAGGAGGTCAATATAATGTATATATGTGGGAATTTAAAAAAGATAAGTATGTTATAAATGACACATGGTTTTGTAAAAAACATGTAAATTTGAAAAAACTCATAGAAAGTTAAAAATAGGAAAAGGAGGAAACTATAATGACTGAAAACGTTGAGACTGTACACACACACACACACGGGTGTATTAAAAATAGAATACTAAAATTTATAATTAGGTTAGATGATGCATGCCCTTATATGAATGAAGAAAATTGGATAAGAATGGAACATTTATTGGATAAATATAATATAAAACCTATAGTAGGAGTTATTCCTGATTATAAAGGGGATTTATTTGATGAATTTAAACAAATTGACGATTTTTGGGAAAAATATCCACTTAAGTGGCAAAATAAAGGATGGATAATAGCACAACATGGATTAAATCATGATTTAAGTGATACAGTTAGAACAGAATTTGTTGGAAAAAGTTATGAAGAACAAAAGAAAATCTTAGAAGAAGGATATACTATACTAAAAAGTAAAGGAATTACACCAAGATGTTTTTTTGCACCTGCACATACTTTTGATGATAATACGATTGATGCTTGTGCTGATTTACAATATTTTGATTTTATTTCTGATGGATATGCTTATTTTCCATATTGTTATAGAAATGTACTATTTTTCCCATCTGTATTTGATACACCGCATAGTATATCCCCAAAAGGAATTTTTACATTTGTATTTCATCCAAATTATACGGAAGATATAGCTTTTAAAAAATTAGAAGATTTTATAAAATTACATAAAGAGAATTTTGATTTAGATTTAGAAAATATTATAGAACAATTTAAATCAAGAAAACGAAATTTAAGTGACAAAGTTTTAGAATTTTCTATATATATTTATAGAAAAATAAGAAATTTTTGCAAAAATATTTTTTAGAGATTAATTAAATTGGTAAAATATGGATAAAAATATCTGTATTTTACTAATTTATATTTTTTTTGCATCACTTAATAAACCTATTTTCAAAGTTACATAATACCATATTCAATTGCTTATTATATCAGAGAAATTTGTCATATGCCTTTTGTTTCCTGATTTGTTGCCAACTTCTTATTCCTGTCCTTGCATTTGCTAGTATATTAAACCTCCCTCTTCCTACTTGATAAAACTATAATATTGCTTTACTTTTTAATGATTTTGGTTCTTTTATAATTTTATCTATAAATCCTCTTTTTCCTATTTTCTCACTTGTAGATTTGCAGCTATTTGCTCTTTTATAACACTTACTGTACATTCCTTTTCTTCTCCTTGAATTTGAAGAATGTATTTCATAAAATACACTTATAGGTTGTTTCTTATTTTGAGTTATAGCAACTATTTCAGTATAATGATACCCTTTTGCATAACTTTTATTTTTACTTGAACCATATCTAACAATTCCCAAGTTTTCAAATTTTTCACCTAATGGTTTTATAATATCACTGTCATCAATTAAAAATACAGGATTTTTCCCCCAATTTTTCATTACTAAATTACAATAATTTTTATCTATACTTTTATCTAAATTCAAAGCCAAATTATCGCTTAATCTATTCAAATACATTGCTTTTTTAGTAGTTTCATTCAATGCTCTAGCAATGCTAGATAAAAGAACATCTTTAGATTTTAAAATTCCATAAATCATATCTGTTACAAACTTGTTTACAGGCTTAGAAGAATTCTTATAAATTTTTTGAGAAAAATTATAAATATCCCTTTTTATTTCATATGTATTTGTGGTAAAATTATCCATAGAAAAACCTCCAATGTTTTGGTATAATTTTCTTTGGGGCAAGTAAATTATACCAAAACATTAAGGCTTTTTCTTTATTTTCACAAAAATTTCACAATTCTGCGGATAACCTTTTTCATTTAAGTTACTGGATAATGGTTTTTAATCAAAAATGCTTTCAATTTAGCCTGTGCCAATGATTGCCAGTTAAAAAAATCAGAAAAAATATTAGCTATTTATGTTTACTAATATGACTTGAAAGTATTGAAACTTCGCTTAAATTTTTTAAACCATTATCTAGTAACTTTTCATTAAAAAAAAACGAAACTTAAATTGATTTTTTACATGATTTATAGTAGAATATGTTTAATAAAAATGAGAATAAATAAAGAAAGGGTGATTTGTATGAAAGGTATAGCTATTGGTGAAAGTGATTTTAGGATGCTTCGATCTCAAGACGACTATTTTGTAGATAAAAGCTTATTTATAAAAGATATTATTGATAATAGAAGTAAAGTATGTTTAATTACTAGACCACGTAGATTTGGAAAAACCCTTAATATGAGCATGCTTAAATATTATTTTGATATTAATGGAAAAGATAACAAAGAACTATTTAATGGATTAAAAATAATGGAACAAGGGGAGAAATATACATCAAAACTTGGGGCTTATCCTGTAATTTATATTACTTTAAAAGATTTAAATAGACCAAATTATGAAGATATGATCTTTACTTTAAAAGGTTCTATAGTGGAAATGTATCAAGAACATAGATATTTACTAGATAGTGATAAAATTTATGAAGAAGAAAAAGAAAGAATAAAAGATATTTTATGGCGTAGAGAAGATGAAAATTCTGTTATTGAATCTATTCGTAATTTATCAAAATACTTATATCGCCATTTTGAAAAGCCAGTTTTATTATTAGTAGATGAATATGATGTTCCTATTCAAAATGCTTATGTTGAAGGCTATTACGAACAAGCAATTAAATTCTATAAATCTTTTTTTGGATTAACATTTAAAGATAATCCATATTTAGAAAAAACTGTATTAACAGGAGTGTCAAGAGTTGCAAAGGAAAGTATTTTTAGTGGTGCAAATAATTTTAAAGTATTTACTGTATTAGACAATG
>CAZUHD010000086.1:0-8162 GCA_964620415.1 uncultured Clostridium sp. | reverse complement strand
GCTTATATAATAAAAAAGAAAAATAAGTAAGGGAAGTATTTTTATTAATTGCTAGGAAAACAAAAAGGTTCTTAGTATGCTAAGACGTGGATAGATGGTTACTTTTGTTCAATCTAATTACCAAAACTATTATTATATTTAATTATACTGGTTATAATTTTAAACAAGAGGGTGTCTTATGTTAGGACACCCTCAATTCAGAACAAATATTAATAAAAAAATGATACAAAAAGACTACACAAAATGGAAAAAATATGATAAAATAAAAAAGTATTAGATTTAAATGAGAAGAAAGTAAAAGGAGGAAATAACATGTCGGGACATTCAAAATGGCATAATATTCAAGCAAAGAAAGGAAAAGCAGATGCAGCAAGAGGAAAAGTATTTACAAAATTAGGAAGAGAACTATTAGTTGCTGTAAAACAAGGAGGATCAGATCCTTCTGGAAATTCAAAATTGAAAGATATAATAGCAAAATGTAAAGCTGCAAATATGCCAAATGATACAATAAATAGTGCAATAAAAAGAGCTTCTGGAGAAGGTAATAGTGCAAATTATGAAGAAATAACTTATGAAGGCTATGGTCCAAATGGAGTAGCTTTAATAGTAGAAGCAAGCACAGATAATAGAAATAGAACAGCAGCAGAAGTTAGACATGTATTTGATAGAGCAGGTGGGAACTTAGGAACAACAGGCTGTGTATCATATATGTTTAGCCAAAAAGGTGTAATTGTAATAGAAAAAGAAGGTTGCAGTTTATCAGAAGAGGAATTAATGATGCAAGCAATAGAATTTGGAGCAGAAGATTTTATAGCAGATGATGAGGTATATGAAATTCGAACATCTCCATCAGATTTTTCAGAAGTTAGAGAAAAACTAGAGGGATTAGGACTTACATTTTTGGAAGCTGAAGTTCAAATGGTACCAGCAAATACTATTGCATTAGATGAAAATAGTGCTGAAAAGATGGCTAAATTAGTAGATAACTTAAATGATTTAGATGATGTTATGAATGTTTATCATAATTGGGAAGAATAAATTTAAAATAAAAGTTCTAAAATTAAAAATACATACATATATTAATAATATATGTATGTATTTTTGTTCCTAGGAAAGTGATAAAGTGATTAAAGATGTATTAGATTATTTGCCATCAAAAATGGAAGATAAAATTAACGAATTTATAGGAAATAAAGTGGATATTCCAATTGAAGAAATAAGACTGAGAATAAATAGAAACTTAACCCTAAAAATTGGACAAGATTTAGTTGTATTAGATTATAAAATAAATCAAAAAGAATTAACAGAAACCTATGAGAATATTTGTGAAAAATCTATATATTCATATACAAAACAAATTTCAGAAGGATTTATCACAATAAAAGGGGGAAATAGAGTTGGAATAACAGGCTCTGCAGTAATAGAAAATGGAAAGATTACAAATTTAAATGATATATCAAGTCTAAATTTCAGAATAGCAAGAGAAATAAAAGAAGTATCTATGCCATTACTTAGATATATAATAGATATAAATGAAAATACAATATACAATACTTTAATTGTGTCTTCCCCAGGAGCTCGGAAAAACAACTATTTTAAGAGATTTAATAAGAAAAATATCAAGTGGAATTCCAGAAATAGGCTTTATTGCAAAAACATGTGGTGTAGTAGATGAAAGAAATGAAATTTCTGCAATGTATAAAGGTATTCCACAAAATGATATAGGGCTATTTACAGATGTAATAACAAACATACCAAAAGAATTGGGAATAGAAATGCTTATAAGATCTATGTCTCCACAAATAATTATGTGTGATGAAATTGGAGGAGATAAAGATATTTTAGCAATAAAAAAAGCATTCTGTAGTGGAGTAAAAGGAATATTTACAGCACACAGTTCTTCTATAGAAGAAGTACTACAAAACGAAAAATTAAAAAATCTAGTAGATGAAAAATTAATAAAAAGAATAATTGTTTTAGATACAAAAGAAAAAGGAAAAATAAAAGAAGTAAAAGAATTTTAAAAAAAAGTTCTAAAATAAAAAAATATAGCATACATATATAGAAAAGAGGTATGTTATGCAGTTCTTTAGATACATATTTTTAATTTCAATAGTTATGGGGTGTACAAGTATTGGATTTTTACTATCTAAATCATCTTCTGATAGAGTAAAAGAATTAAAAGCCTTATTAAAATCAATAAATATATTAAAAAACAAAATTAGATTTACACATAAACCACTTTCAGATCTCTTTTATGAAGTAGCAAATATAAAAGATGAACAAAAAATCTCAAAAATCTTTAAAAAAACAGCAGATAAACTAAAAGATAAAACAAGTGAAAAAGCATGGAATGAAGCATTTCAAGAAGAAAGGATATTTTTGAATTTAAAAAATGAAGATATAAACTTGATAAATACATTTGGAATTATGCTTGGAAAAACAGATATAGATGGGCAAATGAGTGAAATAGATAGTTTTAGTATCCTACTTGAAGAAAGAATAAAAAAAGCAGAAGAAGAAAGCTCCAAAAACGGAAAAATGTATAAAAGTCTTGGAACAATAATAGGACTTGCAATTGTAATTATATTATTTTAAAAGGGGATTAAATTATGAATGTAGATTTATTATTTAAGATAGCAGCAGTAGGAATTTTAGTCGCGGTATTACATCAAGTGCTATGCAGAGCAGGACGAGAAGAACAAGCTATGATGACAACTTTAGCAGGACTAGTTATTGTGCTTACCCTTGTTATAAAAGAAATAAGCAGTTTATTTGATGTTGTAAGAAGCCTTTTTGGTTTATAGGAGATGAAAATGGAAGATGTAATAAAAATAATTGGAATAGGATTAATTTCTTTAATTTTAATTATAATTATAAAACAATATAGACCAGAATTTGCACTTTATATTTCATTAATTGCAGGTGGTTTAATTTTATATTTTGCGGTGGACAAGATAGCTAATGTAATAAATTTATTAAGGGATATATGTAATAAATCTGGCATTAATAGTGAATTTTTAGGAATTTTAATAAAAATGACAGGAATTGCATATTTAGCTGAATTTGCAATTAGTATATGCAAAGATTCTGGAGAAAGTGCAATTGCAAGTAAAGTAGAAATTGGAAGCAAAGCAATAATTATTTCTATGTCAATACCGATTATATCTAATTTATTAGAAGTTATTTTGAAAATATTACCTTATTAGAAAGGAAAATGATGATTTCTTGGAAAAAAATATTTATTCTAATAATAGCCATAATAATTTTAAATCCTAATAATACTAAAGCAGTAAATGAAATAGATACAGAAAATATTATATCTGAACAAGAGACGAATTTTGGAATAAAAGAATTTTTAGAAGAAGCAGAAACTTATTCTCCTGATTTCATTAAGGATTTAAACATATCTGATATATTTTCAAAAGCTGTAGAAGGAAAAATTGATAATTTTACAATAATAAAAAAGATACTTTCACTGCTTGGATCTGAAGTTTTAAACACATTTAAAGTACTCTTAAATATTTTAATAGTAATTATAATACATAGTATTTTAAAAGCTTTATCAGATAACTTAGAAAATAGCAATATTTCAAAAATAGTTTATTATGCTGAATACATATTAATTGTAACTATTATTATGGCTAATTTTTCGGAAATACTAAGTAGTGTAAATAAAACAACAGAAAATTTAATTGGATTTACAAGATTACTAATTCCACTCCTTATAACTCTTATAACATATACAGGAAGTATTACTACATCCAGTGTACTAGAACCAATATTACTGTTTTTAATTGAGTTTGTATCAAATTTAATTAAAACACTTATATTACCTATGGTATCAATAATAACAGTATTTATAATAGTTTCAAAAATAACAGATAAAGTACAAATAAGTAAACTAGGTTCTTTTATGAAATCTAGTGTTATATGGGTTTTAGGAATAATATTAACAGTATTTGTTGGAGTACTTTCATTAGAAGGGGGATTAACAGCAAGTGTAGATGGAGTAGCTGCTAAAACTTTAAAGGCAGCGGTTAGTAGTGTAATACCTGTTGTACGGAAAAATTCTAGGAGATAGTGTTGATGCAGTACTAGGTTCAGGAGTTATTTTAAAAAATGCAGTTGGAGTAGTTGGAGTTATTATACTTATTGGAATTTGTATAATGCCAATAATAAAACTTGCAACATTTAGTGTGATGTACTCTATTACTTCAAGTGTTGTAGAGCCTCTTGCAGATGAAAAAATAGTAAAATTATTAAAAGAAATGAGTGATGTATTTAAATTATTACTTGCAATAGTTTGCTCGGTATCAGTTTTATTAATAATAGGAATAACTCTTGTAATTAAAATTTCAAATAGTGGGATGATGTATAGATGATAAAATTTTTAAGTGATTGGGTACAGAAAATTGCTATAGCTGTAATAATTGTTAGCATATTTGAATT
Organism: uncultured Clostridium sp.; assembly: GCA_964620415.1. Taxonomy (GTDB): domain Bacteria; phylum Bacillota; class Clostridia; order TANB77; family CAG-508; genus CAG-269. The sequence continues at coordinate 3,710 of CAZUHD010000086.1, read as the reverse complement.
TATACTTCCAGATGGGAAATTAAAAAAATACATAAAAGTTGTACTTGGAATCTATGTTGTATTTTGTATCATTTCACCATTTGTAAATTCTTCTATTTGGAACAACTTAGATAATATTGATTTAGAAAATTATATAGAAAATTCAACTGCTCCAGTATCAGCAAATGTGGAAAATACAAATGTAGAAGACATATATTTAAAAGAATTACAAAATAATATAGAAAAAAAGGTTCAAGAAAAAGGGTATAGTGTAAATAAATGCACAATTGATGCTGATTTATCAAATGAAAGTGACAATCCAGGAATACATAAAATCAGTTTGATTTTAGAAACAAAACAAAATGCAAGCAGTATTCAAGAAGTAAATATAAGTATTCAGGGGATGAATGAACAAAAACAAGAAACAGAAGGAAATAATTATATAACTCAAAGTAAGGAGATAGATGAACTAAAACAAATGCTTTCAGATTTTTATGAAATAAGTAAAGATATTATAGATATAAGAATAAAAAAATAATGTTTATAGGTAGAACATTTTATAAAAAACCTAAATATATTACAAGGAGAAAAAGTGTTGGGCTTAAAATTGGGAAGTATGTTTAATAAAAATAAATCTAATGAAACCACAAAAACAAATAAAAAAATTGAAAACCTAATTTTTTTTGTGATTTTATTAATAGTTACTTTAATTATTATAAATTCAATTTGGAATACAAAAGAAAATAGTACTTCTACGATAGAAGAAGACAAAAATGTAGTAAATAGTTCAAAAAATAGTGATAATTCTATAGCTAAGGCAGAACTAGAACAAAAACTTGAAAACATTTTAAGTACCATAAAAAATGTGGGAGAAGTATCTGTTTTCATAAATTATTCTGAGAGTAGTTCTGTAGTTCCTTTGTATGATGAAACAACAACAACCAGTAGTACAGAAGAAGGAGATTCTTCTGGTGGAACAAGAAATGTTACTGAAACTGAAACACAAAAAGAAGTGGTATTTTCAGAAAAATCAAGCGATAAGGAGCCTGTAACTCAAAAGACAACAATGCCAATAATACAAGGGGCAATAGTTACGGCAGATGGTGCAAGTGATGCAATGGTTAAAACTAATATAACAAATGCTGTTCAAGCAGTTACTGGACTTAGTATTGATAAAATACAAGTTTTTGAAAAAGCTAAAATTAATTGAAAGGAAAAAAATTATGAAAAAGTCATTTAATAATTTTTTATGCAAGATAAGTAATGGAGTAAAAATGTTAATGAAAAAATTAAAGAAGAGTGAAATTGCAATATATGCAATAGCTTTAATGTTAGTTGCGGCAGGATATTATAATTATGTTACATTTAATAAAGATACAGTTCAAACATCAGCAGAACCTGTAAATAATGTAACTGATAATACACTTGCAGAACATACTAATGTAGGAGATGCAGTATTAGTAAGTAATAATGAGATTCAAAATACAACAGATAATACAAATACAACAAATAATACAAACCAAGTAGAAGTTTCTGCAACAGATGTAACAGTTGATAATACCCAAACTGAAAATCAAGGAAATGAAACAGTATCAACAAATTCGGATGAAACAATAGATGAAACAAATTATTTTGCAACAACTAAATTAGATAGAGATAAAATGTATGCTGAAATGGTATCAAATTATGAAGCTATATTAAATAACCAAAATGTTTCAGAGGCTCAAAAATCTATAGCAACTGAAGAAATTACAAAAATAAATAATACTAAAAATGCAATAATGATATGTGAAAATTTAATTATTACAAAAGGGTTTGAAAATTGTGTAATTTTAATAAATGAGTCAAGTGTAAATATAGTTGTAAGTGTACAAGGAGGTTTAGATACTCAAAAAGTAGCTCAAATCCAAAATATAGTTTCTAGAGAAATAGGAACACCTATAGAAAATATACATATAAGTGAAAAATAATTGAAATTTGTTTATTGAAATTCCTTTTTATTATTGAAATTTATAAAAAAATATATTATATTACGTAAAGAATTTGATTTATATTATTTTAAATATAAAAAAGTTTTAACAGGAGGAATCAATGTTAAATAAATTATCTAAAAAAGTAGTATTAGTAATTTCAATAATAATATTTACAGTTTTTACAGTTATGAGTTTATTTTATATAGTTACAGTAAAGAATTTTGCTGAAAATGTGTTTATAAATATGACTTCAATTGTATCAGTTGTAATTTATCTTTTAATAGATATAGGATTGATATTTTTATTTAAGATGTTAAGTAGAAATACTAAAACAACTAAAAAAATACTTTTTTGTATTGCTTTAATAATATATGTTTTAATATCAGTTCTTTGGGTAAAAAATTCTAAAATAGAGCCAGTAGATGACTCAAAAAATGTAAATGACTTAGCAGTAGCTTTAGCACAAGGAGATATAGATACATTAAAGGCAGATGGATATATAGAAAAATACCCTCAGCAAATAGGTATGGTAGCAATATTTGCAGGCATTTATAAATGTTTTGGCACAACAAATTATAGAGTAATTCAATATCTAAATATTGTAGCAAATGTCTTTACAATAATATTTATATTACTAATTACAGAAAAACTTTCAAAAAAATATAAGGTAAACAAAATAGCTTCTACTATTTTGACTTTAACATTTATTCCATTAATATTATTAGAAACCTATGTCTATGGTGATTATTTAGGTCTAGCATTTAGCTTAGCTGGAATATATTTTGTTATAGAATATAAAGAAAAGAATAAAATAAGATATTTAGTAATTTCAAGTTTATTTATGCTATTTGCATATGTAGTAAAAATGAATTACATAATAGTTACTATAGCGATTATACTTTATCTAGGTTTATACTTAATAAAGCAAAAAGATAAAAAAGAAATAGCCAAAAATTTAGGAGCAATTTTAATTTATATTTTGATTGCAATTTTGCCTTTCAATTTAGGTAAAACATATTATAATAAAAAATTAGGATATGATCCGATGCAAGCTTTACCAACAAGTGTATTTATGTACATAGGAATGAATGAAAGTACTAGAGCAAATGGATGGTATGGTGATGTGGTAATTGAGGCATGGCAAGATACTGAACTTGCTCATTTTACATATCCGCAAAAAATAAAGAATAGAGTAAAGGAATTATTGGAACATCCTATATATACTGTTAAGTTTTATTGGAATAAAACAATTTCTGGTTGGATGGATCCTTACTTCCAAAGTTTTTGGTACAATGTAGGAGTAGATAATAAAGACCAAACTATGGAAAATATTATTAATACTACTAAATATAAAATTATAGAAAATTATCAAAAAGCCATAGTAATTTTAATTTATAGTGGAGCATTTATCTGTGTATTAAAAAATAGAAAAAATTTAAATGAGGAATTAATGCTTATTCTAATAATTTTTATAGGAGGAGTGTTGTTCCATACAATATGGGAGATGAAATCAAGATATACTTTACCTTATGTAATAATGTTAATACCTGCATCATCAATTGGTATTCAATACTTCCTAGACAAAATAAAAATAAAAAAAATCTCGTATGATAAAAAAATAATAAATAAAAAATAGTGATATATAGACCAAAAGATATTAATTCTTTGGTCTATATATTTAATTCTATAAAACTTTTCCAAACTTATCTTTTTTTGTCTATTTGTGTTAATAAAAATTAAATATTGTAACTTTTTATT
>CAZUHD010000085.1:0-8287 GCA_964620415.1 uncultured Clostridium sp. | reverse complement strand
AAAAATAGAAAAAGAACATGAAGAAAGATATAAAAAATTATTAGAAAATGTAGAAAACGGAAAAGTATTTGAAGCAGGAGAGGTAAAAATTTGGAAATGTAGAAATTGTGGACATATAGTAGTTGGAACATCAGCTCCAGCTGTTTGCCCAGTATGTAGCCATCCTCAAGCATACTTTGAAATTAAAGCAGAAAATTATTAAAAAAAATAATTTTGTATAACATTCCCTTTATTTGCAAATAATAAACGAAAATGCAAATAAGGGGAATTATTTTTTATGATAAATACAAAAATCTTAAATATAGAAGGGGCTTTACTAAACAAAACAGAGCTTTTACGGTCATTTAGAAAAAATAGCCAGTACTCATAATGTTAAATCATTTTCAGATAAAGCGACATATCCAATTCCTAGATTAATTGACAATTACCTAGCAATTAAAGAAGTATATAACATATTAAATGAAAATGTAAAATCCAAAATAACAATTCATCCAGCAGGAGAATGGCTATTAGATAATTTCTATGTAATAGAAGAAATAGTAAAATCAATACAAAAAGAATTAACTATAAAAAAATATGTAAATTTTGTAGGACTTGCAAATGGTAAATATCAAGGATTTGCCCGTATTTATGTACTCGCATCTGAAATTGTAAATTATACAGATAATAAAATAAAAATAGATACTTTAGAAGAAGGATTACTTGCATATCAAACAAAAAAGAATTTAAGTATGGACGAAATATGGAATATTGGTGTCTTTATGCAAATTGCAATTATAGAAAATATAAGGCAGATTGTAGAAACAATATATGTATCCCAAATTCAAAAATTTAAAGTTGAATCTATTATAGAAAGATTAGTTGAAAATAAACCCAAAGCAGAACAAAAATATGTTAATTACAAAATGAATAGAAATTTAAAAATAAAACCTTATGATATGAAATATCCTTTTGTAGAATATATGTCATATAAATTAAAAAAATATGGTAAAAAAACAGAAAGCTTTTTAAGAGTCTTAGAACAAGAAGTAGAAAAAACAGGAACAACTGTATCAGAAATAATTAAAAGAGAGCATTTTGATATAGCTGTAAAAAAGATTTCAATAGGAAATGCAATTACATCTTTAAAGAAAATCCAGAGAATAAATTTCTTACAAATATTTGAAAAAACAAATAGTGTTGAAGAAATATTAAGACAAGATCCAAGTCAAATATATGATAAAATGGATTATAAAACTAAAGAAGATTATAGAAACAAAATAAAAGAAATATCAAAAAAAACAAAAACATCAGAAATGTATATTGCAAAAAAAATATTAGATTTAGCAAGGGAAGGAGAAAAGGGAACTAAACAAAATCACATAGGATATTATTTAATAGATAATGTAAATTTATTATATGATAAATTACAATATAAAAATAAAAGAAATCTAAGTGGTTTAAAAAAAGCAAAAATATATATTTTAGGGATTAGCATTTTAACTATAATAATTTCAGGAATAATTGCAATATGTACTTTACCTAAAATTCATAATAATTGGATAAAGGTAATTTCTTTTTTATTTTTGCTTATTCCTATTTCAGAATTTGTAATACAAATAACTCAATATATTTTAAGCAAAATAGTAAAACCAAAGTTAATTCCAAAACTTGATTTTTGTAATAATATTCCTGAAGAATATGCAACATTTGTAATAATTCCAACAATTACAGATTCAAAAGAAAAAGTAGAAGAAAGTTTTAAAAATTTAGAAATAGATTATCTTGCTAATAAATCTGATAATTTATATTTTTGTCTTTTAGGAGATGTAAAAGAAAGTAATTCAGAAATAGAAAGTTATGATAATAAAATAATAAAAACAGGACTTGATGAAGTAAAAAAATTAAATCAAAAATACCCAAATCAAAAATTTCCAATATTTCATTTTATTTATAGAAAACGTATTTGGAATGAAGGGGAAGGATCATTTTTAGGTTGGGAAAGAAAAAGAGGAGCAATTTCAGATTTTGTAGAGTTTTTATTAGGTAATATGAATGAAAAAACTATTGAAGAAAAATATAATGTAAATACTTTAAATGACAATAAAAACAATCTTCCTAAAATAAAATATATAATTACTTTAGATGCAGATACAGATTTGAATTTAAATTCCGCATTTAAATTAGTAGGAGCTATGGCACATATTTTAAACAAACCTGAAATAAAAGATAAACAAGTTGTAAGTGGATATGGTTTAATTCAGCCTCGAGTTGGTATTAATTTAAATATAAGCTATAAGAATTTATTTACAAAAATATTTGCAGGAAGCGGTGGAATTGATTTTTACTCAAATGCAATATCAGATATTTATCAAGACAATTTTGGAGAGGGAATTTTTACAGGAAAAGGAATTTTTGATGTTCAAGTTTATTCTTCCATACTGAGAGGAGAGATCCCTCCAAACACGGTTTTAAGTCATGATCTACTTGAAGGTAATTATTTAAGATGTGGTTTAGCAACAGATATTTTGATAATGGATGGATATCCTACAAAATACACAAGTTTTACTTCAAGACTTTCAAGATGGATAAGAGGAGATTGGCAAATTATCCCTTGGCTTAAAAGTAAAAAGTTAAATCTACTTTCTAAATACAAAATTTTTGATAATTTAAGAAGAAGTACTTTAGAAATTAGTATAATAATTGCAGGAATATATTTTTTATTATTAGGTAAAGTTTTAAATATTACTTCATTCCCATATATTACAATTCTTACAATAACAAGTGTTTTACCTTTTATTTTAGAAATAATTAATACAATAATATTTAAAAGAGATGGAGAACAAAAACAAAAAACTTTTACTCCTAAAATTGATGGAATTAAAGGTGCAATTTATAGAGCTATTTTAACTTTTTCAGTATTACCATATAAAGCATGGATTAGTTTAAAAGCAATTTGTAAGACTTTATATAGAATGATAATTTCTAAAAAACATAGATTAGAATGGGTAACATCAGAAGATGCGGAAAAGAATTATAAATCAGATATAATAAGCTATTATAAATCAATGATTTTTAACGTGATTTTTGGAGCTATAACCTGTTTTTATTTTATACAAAACAAAAGTATTATAGGAATATTTACAGGAATATTATGGATATTAGCACCATGTATAATGAATTATATTAGTAAAGATGTCTCTGAAAAACTGCCAAAAGAATTGTTAAATAAAGAAGAAATAAATTATATAGAAGAAGTAGGAAAAAGGACTTTTTCATTTTTCTATGATAACTTAACTAAAGAAAATAATTATTTAATCCCAGATAATTACCAAAAAGATAGAAAAACATTATATGTAGATAGAACTTCATCTACTAATATAGGTTTATCTTTACTTGCTGTTCAGGCAGGATGTGATATGAACTATATCCAATTAGATGAAGGGTTAAATATTTTAAAAAATATATTAAATACTGTAAAAGGCTTAGAAAAATGGAATGGTCATTTATATAATTGGTACAATATAAAAACTTTACAACCATTAAATCCAAGATATATTTCAACAGTAGATAGTGGAAATTTTGTTGGATATTTATATGTAACAAAATCATTTTTAGAAGAACAAAATAGAGATGATTTAAATGCTCTCATACAAGATGTAGATAATTTAATTAATACTACTGATTTTTCAAAATTGTTTAATAAAGAGCATATGTTATTTTCTATAGGATTTGATATACAAGAAAATGAACTTACACATTCATATTATGATTTATTAGCTTCAGAAGCTAGACAAGCAAGTTTAATTGCTATTATAAAAAGAGATGTTGATGTAAAACATTGGAACGCTTTAAGTAGAACACTTACAATTTTAAATAATAAAAAAGGGCTAATTTCTTGGTCTGGAACTGCTTTTGAATATTTGATGCCTAATATAAATATACCAAGATTTAAAGGTAGTTTAATTGATGAATCAAGTAAGTTTGCAATTATGAGTCAAATCGAGTATGCAAAATTACTTAGAATCCCTTGGGGAATTTCTGAAGCGGCCTTTGATGTTAAAGACTTAAATTCTAATTATCAATATAAGGCATTTGGAATACCATGGCTTGGACTTAAAAGAGGATTAGAAGAAGAAATTGTCGTTGCAAGTTATGCAAGTTTGCTTGCGATAACAGATAAACCAAAAGAAGTTATAAAAAATCTTAAAATTCTTGAAAAATATGGTATGTATAGCAAATATGGTTTTTACGAAAGTTTGGATTTTTCCCCTCAAAGACTTAAGGCAAATGAAACTGCAAATGTCGTTAAGACCTATATGGCACATCATCAGGCATTGATTTTACTTTCAATAAATAATTTAATTAATAATAATATTTTCCAAAAACGTTTTATGCAAAATCCAGAAGTTAAGGCTGTAGAGATTTTGCTACAAGAAAGAATGCCTGAAACATTTATTGTTACAAAAGAAGAAAAAGAAAGACCAGAAAAAGGCAAATATCAAGATTATGAAGATTATTCAGTTACAACTTATAAAAAACAAGATGAAAGACTTATTAGGTCAAATGTACTTTCAAATGGTAGTTATACAGTTGCAATTAATCAAAAGTTACAAGGATTTAGTAAATATGAAGATATATATATTAATAGATTTAAAGTAACAGATGATTATAATCAAGGTATATTCATGTATATTAAAGATATAGATTCAAAAAACATTTATACAATTGGAGAAGATGGTACGTCAGTTTCTTTTATGCCAGATCAAGTACATTTTGAAAAGAAAGAAGAAAATATTAAAACTAATTTAAAAATAACTATAGACACAGAAGATGCTGTAGAAATAAGATCTTTGGAGATAGAAAATATAAGTGAAAAAGAAGTAACTTTAGAAATTACATCAAGTTTTGAACCTGTTCTTTCGAGCAAAGAACAAGATTATGCACATCCTGCTTTCAATAATTTGTTTTTAATTTTTAATTATAATGCTGAAGAAAATATTTTAGAAGTAAAACGTAAAAAAAGAAATCCTAATGAAAAGGAAGTGTATATAGAAACTGCATTTTTAACAGATAGTGAAATTATTGTAGATAATGAATTTGAAATTGATAAAGAAAAATTTAACGAAAGAGGAAATTTAGGATTACCTCTTGCTGTAGAAAAGTCACTTCCTTTTTCTAAAAAAATAGGTCTTGTTACTGAGCCAATGGTTATTCATAGGAAAACTATAAAAATTATGCCAGGGGAAAAGAAATTAGTTAATTTAATTATTTCTGCAAATGTAGATAGAGATACTGCTATCCAAAATTTGACTAAATATAAAAATATTGAAAACATTAAAAGAGCCTTTGAAATTTCAAAAGCTAAAGCAGAAGCAGAAAGTAGATATTTAGAAATAAAAGCAAAAGATACCCAAATTTACCAAAAAATATTAGGTTATATAATTTTTGATAATCCGTCAAAATGTAAACAAATAAGAAAACTAAATATATCAGGTTTTTGTCAAAATGATATTTGGAAATATGGAATTTCTGGAGATTTACCTATTATATTAGTTAAAATAAGAGATATAAATGATATTTATGTAATTAAACAAGTTTTGAAAATGTATGAATTTTTTAGAAGTAAAAATATAAAAATAGATTTAGTTTTTTTAGATGAAGAAAATTATAGTTATGAAAATTATATAAGAGAAGAAATCGAATCTAAAATATTAGATAAACATTTGTCATTTATGAAAAATGTGAAAGGTGGTATTTTTGTATTATCTAAAAATGAAATGCCAAAATCTGATTTAGATTTAATTAATTTTGTAGCAAGCTTTACTATTGATGCACATCTTGGCGATTTAAATCACTTAATTTCTGATTTAGAAGAAGAATATTTAGGATTTTTACCAAATATCCCTGATGAATATTTTGAACCAGTAGATAATGCGGAAGAAAATAAATCTCAAATAGATTTTGTAAAAAATGAAAACAATCAATATTATAATGATTATGGTGCTTTTTCTCCTGATGGAAAAGAATACTTGATTAAAGTAAACAAATCAAATAGACTTCCAACTGTATGGAGTAATATTTTAGCAAATGAAAATTTTGGTACTTTAGTTACAGAAAATATGGGTGGATATACCTGGTATAAAAATAGTAGATTAAATAGAGTTTCTTGTTGGTCAAATTCTCCTTTTTTAGATATTCCATCAGAAATAATTTACATGGAAGATCTAAAGAATGGCAAAAAATGGTCTTTAGGTTTAAATCCAATGCCTGATGATAATGACTATAATATTGTTTATGGATTTGGTTATTCTAAATACATTCATGAAAGTTCAGGTATAGTTCAGGAGCTAGAAGTTTTTGTACCTAATGAAGATAGTATTAAAGTAAATATTTTGAAGTTAAGTAATAATACTTTACAAGGAAAAAGACTCAAAATTGTGTATTTTGTTAAACCAGTTCTTGGAGAAGATGAAGTAAAATCAAATGGTACTATTAAAGTAAACTATGATGAAAATTCAAATATGGTTTTTGCAGAAAATGTATATGAAACTGATTTTAAAAGTAAAATTTATATTTCTAGTAGTGAAAAAATTAAAAGTTTTACAGGAGATAAAAAGTCATTTTTAGGTAAAGGTGGATTAAATGATCCAGATGGTTTAAAAAAAGTAAGACTAAATAATAATACTGGTTTTGGCTCTAAATCTTGTATTGCTATTCAAATTGAAGTTGAATTAGATAGTATGTCTTCTAAAGAAATTATACTAAATTTAGGTGCTAGTGAAAATTATATTGATGGAAAAAATATTTCTTATAAATATAGTAAAATCCAAAATTGTAGGCAAGAACTTGAAGCGGTTAAGAAAAAATGGAAGGATATTTTAGAAAGATTACAAGTAAATACTCCTGTTGAGTCAATGAATATTATGCTTAATGGATGGGGAATTTATCAAACTATTTCTAGTAGACTTTATGGAAGGACAGGGTTTTACCAATCTGGAGGAGCATTTGGCTTTAGAGATCAACTTCAAGATACGTTGTGTTTAAAATATATAGAGCCTAAAATGATGAAAGCACAAATTATTAAACATTCTAAGCATCAGTTTATTGAAGGCGATGTTGAACATTGGTGGCATGAAGAAACTAAAAGAGGTATAAGAACTAGATTTTCAGATGATTTGCTTTGGCTTGTATTTTTGGTGGAAGAATATATTAGTGTAACAGGAGATAATAGTATTTTAGATATTAAAACTCCATATTTACAAGGAAAATGTTTGGAAGATTTTGAAGAGGAAAGATATGAGTTATATAAGGAATCTGATATTGAAGAAGGAATTTATTTCCATTGTATTAAGGCTATAGAAAAATCGCTAAATTTTGGTGAGCATGGTCTTCCTAAAATTGGTACTGGTGACTGGAACGATGGCTTTAGTGCCGTTGGAAATAAAGGCAAAGGTGAAAGTGTTTGGCTTGGATTTTTTATGTATTTGGTGATTAATAGATTTTTGCCTTATATACAAGATAGAGGTGATAATGAAAGAGTAAATAGATATAAAAAAATACTTCAAGATTTGAAGACTTCTTTAAATATTTCAGGTTGGGATGGCAGATGGTTTAGAAGAGCTTATATGGATGATGGAAATATTTTAGGAAGCATTGAAAATGAAGAATGTAGAATTGATAGTATTGCTCAAAGTTGGTCTGTTATTTCAGGTGCTGGAGATGAAGATAAGAAATTTATGGCTATGGAATGTCTAGAAAATCATTTGATTGATAGGGAAAATGGTATTATAAAATTATTAGACCCTCCTTTTGAAAATGGTAATATTAATCCACGGTTATATAAAAGCTTATTTACCAGGTGTTAGAGAAAATGGTGGACAATACACACATGAGTATTGTTGTTAGTGCCACTTTTTGAAAATATTGATACTCTAAAAATACATAAATCAAAAAGTTATTTCGTAAATGAGAAATAACTTTTTTGTAGTCAATGTATATAATTTGTATTGATCTGCATATAAAATGATAGAATATATGCAGAAAAGCATTGACTTTGTGCATATAAAATGATAGAATATATGCAGAAAGAAGGAAATAATATGAAAAAATTTGACTATTCTTTTCTTGATAATGGATTATTACCTGCTAATTTAATCAATATTACAGGAACCATATATGCGTTAAAAACAGGAGCTAAAATTAGGAAAGATGAGTATGAAAGAATATTTACAGAACTAGAAAAAATAGCAATAGTTCAATCTGTTAAAAGTTCAAATGCTATAGAAGGAATTGTAACAAGTGATGA
>CAZUHD010000084.1:0-8307 GCA_964620415.1 uncultured Clostridium sp. | reverse complement strand
GATTAACAGCAGCCAAAGAAAAAGGAAAAGAAGAGCGGAATAAAAGAACGGAATGGAAAAGCGGAAGGAAAGAACGGAATAGAAAAAAATAAAAGAGAAATTACAAAGAAGATGTTACAAAAAGGAGAAGATCTAACTTATATAGTAGAAATAACAGGACTTACAGAAGAAGAAATTAAAAAAATAGAAAAAGAATAGATATATTTGAGGAATTATTTTGTATAATAGTTCCTCAATTTTTTGAATTTTTTCAAGTGACTATAGATTTTTAGAGTAATACTCATACTTTTTGAATTTACAATAGATGTAGCTTATAATATCTTTATTTATTTAGGCGAAAATATATATTAATGTGCATATATCCATCAAAGCTAAACAAGAAAAAATGAAAAGACAAATAGCAAAGAAATTAGAAAGTATCAGGAACAAAGATGTTTTTTGCTATCTTTTTAAAGGAAAAATTTTGAAGATTAACGAAGTTATAATGCAACTGACCTATCAGTTCAATTTTATTTTTGCTAATTTTATGATATAAATACTAATAAGTAAAATTGGAATTATATTCAAACTTTTTTACAAAAAGTTACCAAAAAAATACGAAAAAGTGCTTGAAAGTGCTTGCGAAAGAGCATTCTATGTGATATAATGCAAAGAAAAGTAAGAAGAAAAAAAAATAAAGAAAATGAATGTAACATGGCATAAATTAGTAGAGAAAATAAAATAAAAACAGAGCTAGAAGAAATAGATATATAAGGGGTAAATAGCTTAAATGAAGAAGAAATAGCAAAAGAATCTTGTTTCAATTATTAAATAAAAGCTCTAATAACGGAAAGGAAATTTAATAATGGGAGAGGCATTATACAAATATGAATATATCACAGATTTAAAAGATATGTTAAAAAAATCAGGAAAAAAATATGGAAAAAATATTGCATATAAAATAAAAATTGACAATGGAAAATATGAAACTTTTACTCATAAACAAGTAAGAGAAATGATAGATGCTTTAGGTACTGTGTTAATAGATATGGGATTTAAAGACAAAAGAATTGCAGTAATTGGAGAAAATAGATATGAGTGGGAACTTGCATATTTAGCAATTGTATGTGGAGTAGGAACTGTAGTTCCTCTTGACAAATCTTTACCAGAAAACGAACTAGAAAAACTAATAGAACGTTCTAAGGTAGATGCAATATTTTTCTCAAATAAATATGAACAAACATTAAAAAATATTGTAAATAAGGGAATTGGAAATCTTAAAACACTAATATCAATGGATTTAGAAGAACATAAAGAAGGAATATATTCAGAAAAAGAACTTATTGAAAATGGAAAAAAACTTATATCTAATGGAAATAGAGAATATATTGATGCAGTAATTGATAATGAAAAAATGTCGATAATGTTATTTACATCTGGAACTACTTCAAAATCAAAGGTAGTTGCTCTATCACATAAAAACATAACATCAAATTTAATGGATATTGCATCTGTTTTAGATGTAAATGAAAATGATGTATTTTTATCATTTTTACCACTACATCATGTTTTTGAATGTACAGTTGGATTTCTATTTAGTTTATATAAAGGTGCTCAAACTTGTTTTAGTGATGGAATGAAATATATTATTGAGAACTTAAATGAATACAAAGTTTCTGTTATGGCATCTGTTCCAGCTATATATGAAAGAACAATGAAAATTATTATGAGAGAATTAAAAAACGAAGGAAAATTAGAAAGCATACTTGCTAAAGAAGAACAGTATAAAAATAGCACAATGGAAGAAAAAAAAGAAGCATTTAAAGAAATTCATAATATGCTCGGAGGAAATATTAAACTTTTCATAAGTGGTGCTGCAAGTCTTGAAAAATCAGTAGAACAAAGATACAGAAATTTTGGTATAAATCTTGTTCAAGGATATGGTCTAACAGAAACATCTCCAGTTATTGCAATCGGAAATAAAAAATACCATAGAGTAGGATCTGTTGGTAAAACTGTGCCATCAGTTGAAGCAAAAGTTATTGATTGTAATGATGAAGGTGTTGGAGAACTACTTGTTAAAGGACCAAATATAATGCTTGGATATTTTGAAAATAAAGAAGAAACTAAAAAAGCATTTGTTGATGATTGGTTCTGTACAGGAGATTTAGCAAGAATTGATGAGGATGGATATGTATTTATTTGTGGAAGAAAAAAGAGTGTAATTGTTTTAAAAAATGGTAAAAATATTTATCCTGAGGAAATGGAAAATTTAATAAATAGAATAGAAGGCATTGACGAATCTATTATATATGGAAAACAACTTTCAAGTGATAAAGAAAACATAAAAATATTTGTGAGAGCAGTTTATGATGAAGAAGTTGTTAAAAATGCTTATAAAGTAGAAACAGATGAAGAAATTTATAATGCTTTGTCTGGTAAGATAAAAGAAATAAACAAAATAATGCCAGCGTATAAAGCAATAAGAGGAGTTAGTTTAACTAAGACACCACTAATTAAAACTACAACGGGAAAACTCAAAAGAGAAAAAAACTTAGAAAAAATCTTAAAGGAAGAACTAGAAAATGCAGAAAATGCGGATTAGATAGTTTAACTACAAAAATTTTGGGACAGAAGATTTTATATTTTGAAACAATTGATTCAACACAAAAAGAAATTTTTAGAAGAATAGACAAACAAGATATAGAAAATGGGACTATAGTTTTAGCAAATAAACAAACAAATGGAATTGGGACACACGGAAGAAAATGGAATACATCTGATGAGGGTAATATTGCCTTTTCTTTATATATAAAAACTGATTGTATGATTAATAAAATTGAAGGAATTACACTAGATATTGCAAAAATTTTATTACATATTTTTAAGAACTTTTATGATGTAAATTTAAAAATAAAAATTCCAAATGATTTAGTTTTTAATAATAAAAAAATATGTGGAATATTAACTGAATCTAAAAGCTATTTAAATAAAATAAAGTATTTGGTAATAGGAATTGGAATAAATACAAACAAAACTCCATCAACTTTAGAGCTAAGTAAAATAGCAAGTTCTATAAAACAAGAATTTAATATTGATGTAGATAATAACAAAGTTATTGCTGAATTTTGTAATTTATTTGAAAAAGAGCTAATAAATAGGGGAATAATGTAATTACAAGGAGGAAGGTTATGAAAATAGCATTCTTATTTCCTGGTCAAGGTGCACAAACAGTAGGAATGGGAAAAGATTTATATGATGAATATGAAGAGATAAGACAGATTTATGATACTGCAAAAGAAATTACAGGTACTGATATTGGAAAAATCTCATTTGAAGGACCAGAAGAACTTTTAAATGAAACTAAAAATACACAACTTGCAATACTTACAATGAGTTTAGGTATACTCGAAGTTTTAAAGAAAAATAAAATTAATGCAGAAATTTCAGCAGGTTTAAGCCTTGGAGAATATACTGCTTTAATTTATAGTAATGCACTAGAATTAAAACAAGGAATAAAACTTGTTCAAAAAAGAGGAGAATATATGCAGACTCTTTTACCTAAAGGAGATTGGAAGATGGCAGCAATTATTGGGCTTTCTGAAGATCAGGTTGAAGACATTTGTAAAAAGGTAAAAGATGGATTTGTAAAACCTGCAAATTATAATACAAGTTTACAGACAGTCGTTTCTGGAGAAAAAAATGCAGTTTTACAAGTAGAGAGCTTAGCAAAGGAAGCTGGTGCAAAAAAGGTAAGTATTTTAAATACAGCAGGACCTTTCCATACTGAGAAATTAGTAGAAAGTTCTAAAGCTTTAGAAAAGGAATTGAATTTAATCGAGATACATAAATTTAAAACAGAAGTTGTTAAAAATATAGATGGAAAAATATATACAGAAAAAGATAATGTAAAAGAAATTTTAGCAAAACACATTATAAATCCTGTTAGATTTTCTACTACTATAAGTACAATGCTAGATAGGGGAATTGATACTTTTGTAGAAATAGGACCAGGACGAACTTTATCAGGTTTTGTTAAAAGGTCAAAAGGTGATAAAGATTTAAATATTTTGAATATAAATGATGTTAAGTCTTTAAATGAAACTATAAATTTTTTAAATAAAAAGGAGGAAAACTAGATGAGTAAAGTTGCACTTATTACAGGTGGTCAAAGAGGAATAGGAAAGGAAATTGCTTTAACTCTTGCAAAAGAAGGATATGATATTTCTATTAATTATATAGGTGAAAAGGATAATTCTTTTGATGAATTAAAAAAGGAAATTGAACAAAATAATGTAAAATGTATATTTGTACAAGGCGATGTATCAAAATATGAAGATGCAGAAAGATTTGTAAAACAAACTGTAGATGAATTAGGCTCTTTAGATGTTTTAATAAATAATGCTGGTATTACAAGAGATATGCTTTTAATGAGAATGAAGGAAGAAGATTTTACAAGTGTAATAGATGTTAATTTAGTTGGAACTTTTAATGTAACTAAAAATGCTATTAATTATATGATGAAAGCTCGTTCAGGAAGAATAGTAAATCTTGCATCTGTTGTAGGAATTGCAGGAAATGCAGGTCAGACAAATTATTCTGCTTCTAAAGCAGGAATTATCGGATTTACTAAGAGCTTGGCTAAGGAAGTTGCTTCAAGAAATATAAGAGTAAATGCAGTAGCACCTGGATTTATTGCAACTAATATGACTGCTGTATTAAAAGATGAAGTTAAAGAAGAAATTGCTAAAAATATTCCATTAAAAAGGATAGGATCACCAAAAGATGTTGCTAATGCAGTTAAATTTTTAGTTTCTGATGATTCATCATATATTACAGGTCAAGTTTTACATATTGATGGCGGAATGCTTATGTAAATTTTACGAGAAAGGAATGTGAATAATGGGAAGAAGAGTTGTAATTACAGGAATTGGAGCAATAACTTCACTTGGAAATACTATTGAAGAAACATGGCAAGGCATCGTAGAAAAAAAATGTGGAATAGATAAAATAACTAATTTTGATGCAGAGGGATTTAAGACGAGTTTAGCAGGTGAACTAAAAGGATATGATCCATTAAATTATTTTGATGCAAAACAAGCTAGAAAATTAGATAAATCTTCTCAAATTGCAATTATTGCTTCAAGAGCAGCTTTGAAAGATAGTAATATGACAAAAGAAAATACGGATTTTGAAAGAGTAGGATCATTTATTAGTTCAGGAATAGCAGGAATTAATACAATTGAAAAACAATGCGAAATAGGTACTTTAAAAGGATATGATAAATTATCTCCACTCTTTATTCCTATGGCGATTGCTAATATGCCAGCAGGAAATGTTGCTATTGATTTAGGGCTTAAAGGAGAATCTATTTCAATACTTTCCGCTTGTAGTTCATCTGCTCATGCAATAGGAGAAGCATATAAAACAATTAAATATGGTGCAGAAGATGCAATTCTAGCAGGAGGAGCAGAAACTGCTGTTTGTAAATTAGGAATTGCATGTTTTGAAAATATGAAAGCTTTATCTCCTGCAAAAGAGATTTCAAGGGCTAGTATACCTTTTGATAAGGAAAGAAGCGGCTTTGTAATGGGAGAAGGAGCTGGTGTTGTTGTATTAGAAGATTTAGAACATGCCCTAAAAAGAGATGCTAAAATTTATGCAGAAATTGTAGGATATGGAGCAACTTGTGATGCTTATCATATTACATGCCCTGCCCCAGAAGGCGAAGGCGGAGCAAGAGCAATGAAAAGAGCAATTCAAGATGCAGGTATAAGACCAGAAGAAATTGATTATATAAATGCACATGGAACTTCAACAAGACTAAATGATAGTTTAGAAACATCAGCTATAAAGACGGCTTTAGGAAAAGCAAGTAAAAAGGTAATGGTAAGTTCAACTAAGTCTAATATAGGTCATCTTCTTGGTGCAGCAGGGGGAGTTGAAATTGCAATCTGTGCAGAAGCAATAGTTCATTCCATAGTTCCACCAACTATAAATTATAAAGTTAAAGATGAAGAGTGTGATTTAGATATAGTACCAAATGAATTAAGAAAAGCTGAATTAAATTATGTAATGTCAAATTCTTTTGGATTTGGTGGACAAAATGCAAGTATCATTTTAAAAAAATATAAAGGAGAGTAAGAATTATGGAATATGAAAAACTTAAAACTATAATAAAAGATATGGAAAATTCGAAATTAAGTTCTTTAAGTATTGATTTTCCAGATGGTACGAAAATAAGTATGACTAAAGAAAATGAAAAACCAAAGCCAAAACCAGAACCAGAGCCAAAGCCAGAAGTAGAACAAAAAGAAGTTAAAATGGAGGAGAAAGATTGTAATGTTATAACATCTCCTATGGTAGGTAATTTTTATTCAAAACCATCACCTGATGCTGAACCTTTTGTTACAGTGGGTACAAATGTGAAAAAAGGAGATACTGTCTGTATTATAGAAGCTATGAAGTTGATGAATGAAATTGAAACAGAGTATACTGGAACTATTTTAGAAGTTCTTGCTAAAGATGGTGAAGCTGTTGAATATGGAACTCCTTTATTTAGAATAAAGAAGTAAAATTTTATTAATTTAATTTGGGAAAGGAAATAAATATGTTAAATAAAGAACAAATAAAAGAAATTATTCCTCAAAGAGAACCATTTTTAATGATTGATGAGGTTGAAAGTTATGAACCAGGAGTTGGTGCAACTGCATATAAATATGTAAATGAAGAAGAATGGTATTTTAAAGGACATTTTCCTGGAAATCCAATAATGCCTGGTGTTTTAATTACAGAAAGTTTAGCTCAAACTGGGGCTGTTGCAATTCTTTCAGTTGATGAGTATAAAGGAAAAAATGCTTTATTTGGTGGAATTGATAAGATGAAATTTAAAAAAATGGTAGTTCCAGGAGATAGATTAAAATTAGAAGTAAATATAATAAAGCAAAAAGGACCTATTGGTGTTGGAGAAGCTATAGCAACAGTTAATGAAAAATTAGTAGCTAAAGGTGAACTTACTTTTGCAATTGTTTAGACTAAAGTAAGTAGAAGGGGTTTAAAAGTGAATAAAATTTTAATTGCAAATCGAGGAGAAATTGCAGTACGAATTATTAGAACTTGCAAAGAGATGAATATAAAAACAGTAGCAGTATATTCTGATATAGACAAATATTCTTTACATACAAAACTTGCAGATGAAGCTATATGTATAGGACCAGCAGAATCTAGTAAAAGCTATTTAAATGTAAAAAATATATTAGAAGCAGCTAGCATAACAGGAGCAGATAGTATTCATCCAGGCTATGGATTTTTATCTGAAAATAGTAACTTTGCCAAAATATGTGAGGAATCAAATATTAAATTTATTGGACCATCATATAAAGTAATTGAAGCTATGGGAAATAAAGCAAATGCAAAAGAAAGAATGAGAAGAGCAGGAATACCAGTAATTCCAGGATCAACAGGAAGTGTCAAAGAATATGATGATTTAAAAAAAATAGCAAATAAAATAGGCTACCCAGTAATTATTAAAGCATCTTCAGGAGGAGGAGGCAAAGGAATTAGAATCGTAGAAAATGAAGATGAGCTACAAGAAAATTATAAATTAGTTAAGCAAGAGGCAAAAGCATCATTTTCAGATGATGAAGTTTATATTGAAAAATATATAAAAAATCCAAGACATATAGAAGTTCAAATATTGGCTGATGAATATGGAAATGTAGTATGGCTTGGAGAAAGAGACTGTACAATACAAAGAAATCATCAAAAAATAATAGAAGAAACCCCATCTCCAGTAATTGATAATAGATTAAGATTTAGATTAGGAGAAACCGCAGTAAGAGTTGCAAAAGTTGCAAATTATACAAATGCAGGAACTGTAGAATTTCTTGTAGATAAAGACAATAATTTTTATTTTATGGAAATGAATACTAGAATACAAGTAGAACACCCAATTACAGAAGAAAATACAGGTATAGACTTAGTAAAAGAGCAAATTAGAATTGCAGTTGGAGAAAAATTAAGATATAGGCAAAATAAGATTAATATATCAGGACATTCAATAGAATGTAGAATAAATGCTGAAAATCCTTCAAAAAAATTTAGACCAAGTCCTGGAAAAATTACAGGATTAAATTTACCGGGAGGAAATGGCATAAGAATTGATACGGCAATTTATGACGGCTATGAAGTGCCACCAAATTATGATTCAATGATAGCAAAAATAATAGCTCACGGAAATAATAGAAATGAAGCAATTGCAAAAATGAAAAGAGCACTTGAAGAATTAGTAATAGAAGGAATAGATACAAATGTTGATTTTCTACTTAG
>CAZUHD010000083.1:0-8365 GCA_964620415.1 uncultured Clostridium sp. | reverse complement strand
GTTTTTTACAGCCCACTTTTTTGATTTTTAAGTGGCAAACTCGGGTTATAACATAATTTATAATATTTTACTACTAATTAAGAAAATAAAATTCATATTTATATTTTCCTTGGTTCATTGCATAATTAAAATAAATTAGAAAAAATTATTGATAATTTTTATTAATTAAAGAAAATAAAAAAAACAGTACATTACGGTTGATAAAAATGTACAAAAATTTATTTAGATACAAAAAAATATGAAGAATTTAACACAAACATTCTCCATTAGCTTATGCAGAAATAAGAAATTTTTTAAAAAGAAATAATTTTGAACATAGACAAGGTTCAGGATATGTTTCAAAAGATTCTTTAAATGATGGTAAAATCTTTGCAATAATTCAAAATATGTCAATAGAATTGCAGTGGTTAAGAAGTTGTGTGAAACAAATAGATGTTACTAATATAGGAAAACAACATTCATTAATTGATGCTGTAAATAAAGCTCCATCAAAAGATAGCTTACTAAATTTAGGTAGTATTGAAATATAGTGTTAGAAAGAGCAAAAAAATCGGCTCTTTTTTTTTGTCAAAAGTTATAATTTTACAAAATCCAAACATAAAAATCAAAAAATGAAAATTTGTTATTTATGAGATTTTTATAGTTTATTTTATAATTCTATAACAATTTTATATTATTTATTGGACTGAAAAACGATTTTAAGGCATTTTTTATAAAAGCTAATAAGTTATTTTTAAGAAAAATTACAAATATCTCTTTTCATTTCATATGTATTTGTGGTAAAATTATCTATAGAAAAAATCCGAAATTTGAATAAGATTTTTTTGCTTATTAAAAAATCTATGAATAATATATAACAAATTTCTATATTTAACTATGAAGATGGAGAAATGTTTTTAATATTAGATATAGAATTGATAGAGATTATATGTTCAATGATCATTTTATAAGAAAACTAGAAAAGATAAAATTTAAGTTTTTTAGTAATGCTAACAATAGCAAATGGACATATAAAAAATAAACAAAAGAATATAAGAAGTTTAGTTGTATTAAAATTATGTAAAGTCACTATAGGGATATTGTGCCTTTTAGTGGTACATACGAAAGAATTTAATAAAACGAAGCCTTACATTTTGTTCTGATATATGTATAATGAAGGCTATAAAAAATATTAAAAAGAGGATTAAACTCATGAATATAAGAAATGCTATAAAGCATTTGAAATTAGTGCTTAAACATAAATGGCTTGTTTTGAAATTTTGTACAAAACTTGGGATGCCGTTTAGGGGATTAATGCATGATTTATCAAAATTTTCTATAGAAGAATTGAGAGAAAGCATAAAATATTATAAAGGAAATGAAAGCCCTATTAATGTTTGTAGGAGAGAAAAAGGATATTCAAAGGCGTGGAATCATCATAAAGCAAGAAATAAGCATCATGAAGAATACTGGGTGGATTTAGATAGTAGGATGGTTGCTCCTGTTATTCCTTATAAATATGTAGCTGAAATGATATGTGATAAAGTATCAGCAAGCATGGTTTATAATGGAAAAGACTGGACACCTGATAAACAATGCGATTATTGGGAGAAAAGAAAAAAGACTTTAATTATAAATCCAAAGGTTGAGAAGCTTCTCACAGAAGTTTTTCGACAAATTAAAGATAATGGATTAGATAAAACTCTTACAAAGAAAAACATTAAATCATTATATAAAAAATACTGCATAGATGATAAAACAGAATATAAATATGAATTTCATGGAGAATGGAAAAAAATTGAATTGCTGCCGAAGCAAGAAAGGATTTTTATTATGAAAGAAGAAAAAAAAGCAACCAGACAAAGTTATGGAGAAGCATTAGAAGCTTTAGGAGAGAAATATAAGGATATAGTAGTTTTAGATGCAGATTTATCTGAGGCAACTAAAACATGTTTATTTGCAAAAAAATTTCCTGAAAGATTTTTTGATATGGGAATTGCAGAAGCAAATATGATGGCAACCGCAGCAGGAATGGCAACTACTGGTAAAAAGGTATTTGCAAGTACTTTTGCAGTGTTTGCAGCAGGAAGAAGCTATGATCAAATTAGAACTAGTATATGCTATCCAAATCTTGATGTAAAAATTTGTGCTACACATGCTGGAATAACAGTTGGAGAAGATGGAGCAACACATCAAATGTTAGAAGATATAAATATGATGAGATGTATTCCAAATATGAAAGTTTTAAGTCCATCAGATGATATAGAAACTAAATGGGCAATAGAAGAAGCATATAAGCAAAAAGGTCCTGTTTATGTTAGATTATCTCGTATGGCAACACCTATTATTTATGAAGAAACACAAAAATTTGAATTTGGGAAGATGATACAAATAGGAGATGGAACAGATGCTACCATTTTTGCAACAGGAGATGTAGTTTCAAATGCTATAAAAGCACAAGAAGAGCTAAAGAAAATGGGAATAAACATTAGAGTAATAGATGTTCATACAATAAAACCTATTGATGAAAATATGATTATAAAATGTGCAAATGAAACTAAAAGATTAATTTCTATAGAAGATCATAATATAATTGGAGGATTAGGTTCTGCTATTTCAGAAGTACTTACAACAAATATTCCAAAAAAATTGGAAAGAATGGGAATTAATGATACTTTTGGAAAGTCAGGTAAAGCAGAAGAATTGTTAAACTATTATAAAATAGATACTGAATCTATTGTAAAAAAATTTATATAAATTTAGTTTAAATTCACACTATAGACACAATTTTAATATACAATATATAGAATTAATTTAAAAGTTAAATGGAGGAAAGAATGTTAGAATTAAAAGACATAAAAAAAGTTTATGTAACTGGAGATGAAAAGGTCGAAGCTTTAAAAGGAATAAACCTAAAATTTAGGAAATCAGAATTTGTTTCAGTTTTAGGTCAGAGTGGATGTGGTAAAACTACATTACTAAATATAATTGGAGGCTTAGACAGATATACATCAGGAGATTTAATTATAAATGGAAAATCAACAAAAGATTTCAAAGATAGAGATTGGGATGCTTATAGAAATTATTCTGTAGGATTTATTTTCCAAAGCTATAATTTAATAGGACATCAAAGTGTTTTATCTAATGTAGAGCTTGCTTTAACTATTGCTGGAGTTTCTAAAAAAGAAAGAAGAAAAAGGGCAATAGAAGCACTAGAAGAAGTGGGTTTAAAAGATCATATATATAAAAAGCCAAATCAATTATCAGGGGGACAAATGCAAAGAGTTGCTATAGCAAGAGCTTTAGTTAATAATCCTGATATAATTTTAGCAGATGAACCAACTGGTGCATTAGATACAAATACAAGTGTTCAAGTAATGGAGATTTTAAAGAAAATTTCTAAAAACAAATTAATTATTATGGTAACACATAATTCAGAGTTGGCAGAAAAATATTCTAGTAGAATTGTAAAAATCTTAGATGGAAAAATTACAGAAGACTCAAATCCAATAAAAGATGAAGAAGTAGAAGATACTGAACAAAAAACATATAAAAGGACTTCAATGAAGTTCTTTACAGCATTCAAATTAAGTTTAACTAATTTAATGACTAAAAAAACAAGGACAATTCTTACATCTTTTGCAGGAAGTATTGGTATAATAGGAATTGCACTTATTCTTGCAATTTCAAATGGAATTCAAAATTACATTGACAAGGTTGAAGAAGATACTTTATCAGCTTATCCTTTAACTATAGAAGATACAGCACTTGATATGTCTAGCATGATGGAAACTATGATGGGAGAAATAGAGCCGACTGATGAAACAAGAGAAGACGGAAAAATTTATTCTCGAAATATTATGAATGATGTAATGAATGTTGTTTCAAACAAAGTTGAAACAAATAATTTAGCAGAATTAAAAAAATATATTGAAGAAACTGATAATGATATAAAAAATAATAGTAATGCAATAGAATATTCATATAATTTAACCTTAAATTTATATAAAGAAGATACTTCAGATGGTGTCGTTCAAGTTAATCCAAGTACTGTTTTAGACAGTTTAGGAATTGGAGATATGGTTACTCCTAATTCTGTGATGGTCGATAGATTAGATGTATGGTCTGAATTGCTAGATAACGAAGAACTTTTGAAAACACAGTATGATTTAGTTGCTGGTAATTTTCCAACTGACTGGAATGAGGTTGTTTTAATTGTTGGAGAAAATAATGAAATAAGTGATTATACTCTTTATACATTAGGACTTAAAGATCAATCAGTCCTTGCAGATGAAATGAAGAAACTACAAAATGGTGAAAGTATTGAAAAGACAGAAACAGATAGCTACAATTATGATGACTTATTAGGATTATCTTATAAATTAATCTTAAATTCAGATTATTATGAAAAAGAAAATGGTGTATGGATAGATAAATCTGATAATCAAGATTATATGAAACAAAAAGTAAATGATGCAGAGCAAATAAAAGTTGTTGGTATAATAAAACCAAATGACCAGGCAATTGCAGTTTCAAATGCAGGTTTAATTGGTTATACAAAGGGATTAAAAGAACATGTTATAAATAAAACCAATGATACTGAAATTGTTAAAGAACAAAAAGAAAATGAAGACTTAAATATTTTCTCAGGAATGAAATTCCCAACAGATGAAGAAAGCAAGGATATGAATTATAACAATTATTCAGAACAAGATATGGAAAAAATGAAAAATCTTTCAAATGAAGAAATTGCAGCTTTAATGGAAGCTTATACAGAAAATGAAGATGCAAGCTATGAAAAAAATCTACAAAAACTAGGAGCAGTGGATTTAGACGATCCTTCAGGAATCAATATTTATCCTAAAAATTTTGATTCTAAAGATAAAATTGTAAATGCTATTGAAGATTATAACAAAAAACAAGAAGATGATGGAAAAGAAGAAAATACTATCAATTATACTGATATGGTTGGAACTATGATGGAGTCTGTTAGTAGAATAGTTGATATTGTAAGCTATGTATTAATTGCTTTTGTTGCAATATCACTTATTGTTTCTTCTATTATGATTGGTATTATAACATATATTTCAGTACTTGAAAGAACAAAGGAAATTGGAATTTTAAGAGCAATAGGAGCTTCTAAAAAGGATATTTCAAGAGTATTTAATGCAGAAACTTTAATTGTAGGATTAATCGCTGGATTAATAGGAATAGGTCTTACTGTTCTTATGACATACCCTATAAATAGTATAATTTATAACTTAACTGGTGTTGCAGTAATTACAGCACTTCCATTCAAGGCAGGAGTTGTATTAGTTATACTTAGTGTACTTTTGACTGTAATTGGAGGACTAATTCCATCAAAACTTGCAAGTAAGAGAGATCCTGTAATTGCTTTAAGAACAGAATAATTTTTATAAAATGCCATAGATTTTTCTTTGGCATTTTTCTAAATAAGGGAGAAAAAATGGTAACATTAGAAAAGTGTAATATATGTCCTCATGTTTGTAAAATAGATCGAACAAATGGAGCATTGGGAAGATGTAGAGCAAGTGATAAAGTAAAAATTGCTTTATATAGCATTCATAATTTTGAAGAACCTTGTATAAGTGGGAAAAATGGGTCTGGTACTGTATTTTTTTCTAATTGTAATTTTAATTGCGTTTATTGTCAAAACTATGAAATTAGTCAATTAGGCAAGGGCAAAGAAATAAGTATCCAAGATTTAGCAAATATTTTTTTAAAGGAACAAAATACAGGGGTAGAAAATATTAATCTGGTAACTCCGACAAGTTATGTTATACAGATAATAGAAGCTATAAAAATTGCGAAAAAAGAAGGATTTAAATTGCCAATTATCTATAATACAAATGGATATGAAAGAATAGAAACTTTAAAACAGTTAGAGGGATATGTAGATGTTTATTTACCTGATTTAAAATATGCTGAAAATGAGTTGGGTGAAAGATATTCAAATGTAAAGAATTATTTTGAAATAGCAACAAATGCTATTGGAGAAATGATAAAACAAGTTGGAACTCCTAAACTAAATGAAAATGGAGTTATTGAAAAAGGTGTTATAATAAGACATTTAGTTTTACCAAATCATATTCAAAATAGCAAAAAGGTATTAAAGTGGATTAAAGAAAATGTACCAGATGAAATATATGTTAGTGTTATGGCTCAATATTTTCCTACATATAAAGCTAAAGAAATAGAGGACTTAAATCGCAAGCTAAATAAAGAAGAATGGGAAGAAATTGAAAATTATGTAGATGAATTAGATTTCCAAAATGGATATATACAAGAGCTTGGAGAACATGAAGAAGAATATGTACCTAAATGGGATTGTGAATAAATTATAAGTAAAACATATTTAAAATACGCTTGTAACCGT
Organism: uncultured Clostridium sp.; assembly: GCA_964620415.1. Classification (GTDB taxonomy): domain Bacteria; phylum Bacillota; class Clostridia; order TANB77; family CAG-508; genus CAG-269. The sequence goes on along the minus strand of CAZUHD010000083.1, from coordinate 1,989 downwards.
AAAAAAATATATAATCAAAAGTTTTACATCTATATCCGTAAAACTTGGTAAAAGCAAAATAGTATTGTAAAATAGAATTATAATATTTAATATACATTTTGGTGGAGGAAATTCTATGTTAAAAAGAGAATACTATTTAAATCAATTAATTAAAGTTAAGGATTTAAATTTAATAAAGGTGATAACGGGTGTGAGAAGGAGTGGAAAAAGTACACTTTTACTACAATATAAAGATTACTTATTGTCGCAAGATATATCAGAAAAAAATATTATCTATATGAATTTTGAAAGTGCTGATTGGTATGACATAAAAAACTATGAAGATTTATATTATTATATAAAAAGTCATATTTCAAAAGGTAAAAATTATATTTTATTAGATGAAGTCCAAAATGTAGAAAGTTGGGAAAAAGCTGTAAATTCTTTATTAGTTGACATTGATTCAGATATTTATATAACAGGTTCAAATGCATATCTTTTATCAAGTGAACTAACAACACTACTTGCTGGAAGAGTTTTAACAATAAAAATATATCCTTTTTCATTTAAAGAATTTATAGAGGTATATCCTTTTAAAGAAAATGAAGATAAATATGATAAATTTAACAAATATTTAAAGTTTGGTGGAATGCCAATGATTGTTAATATGAATGACAATGAAGAATTGATAATGGCTTACTTAGCAGATATTAAAGAAGTTGTTTTAAAAAAAGATGTGATAGGTAGAAATAAAATTAAGGATGTAGTTTTTTTAGATAATTTAATAAAATATATGGCATCATGTATTGGGAATTTAACTACACCTAATAATATTTCAGAATTTATGCAAAAAAATGGTACTACAGTTACAAATGAAACTGTTGCTTCATACTTAAAGATGATTGAAAATGCTTATTTTATTTATAGAGCTCCAAGATATGAATTAAAGGGAAAAAAACTATTAAAAACACAAAGAAAATATTATTTTGTGGATAATGGATTAAAAAATGTTATAGACGGACTTTCTTCATATGATAGTGGAAGTAGTTTTGAAAATTTGATATATATTGAATTGCTTCGTAGACGGATATGAAGTCTATGTGGGAAAGTATAATGATTTAGAAATAGATTTTATTGCAATTAAGCCTAATGAAAAAATATATTATCAAGTTACAAGAAGTCTATTAGATGAAAAAGTAGAAGAACGAGAAAAAAGCTCTTTGCTTGCAATAAAAGATAATTATAAAAAGGTCATTTTAACAATGGATAGTGTAAAAAACAAACAAATAGAAGGAATAGAAGTAGTAAATATAATTGATTTTTTATTAAATTGATAACTTAGAAAAATATAGAAGAATTTTTATTTCGTAATAATAAAATGCTTTGAAAAGAAGGAATAATATGTATTATGTTTATATGTTAAGATGTGAAGATAGTTCTATTTATACAGGGATAACAACTGATATAAATAGAAGACTTAAAGAACATTTTACTAAAGATGAAAAGAAGTGTGCTAAATACACAAAACGTCATACTGCCGAAAAAGTAGAAGCTGTATGGCAAACTGAAAACAGAGTTTTAGCTTCAAGACTTGAATATTATATAAAAAGATTAACTAAAACTAAAAAGGAACAATTAATTGAAAATCATTGTTTAGAAAATATACTAGATGGATGTGTAGATTGTAATAATTATAAAGTGTTTAGTATTAATGGAGAGGGTAATTATAGGAAAAAATAAATACTAAAGTTTTTGTGTTTCTATGCTCTTCTCTAAGATTATATCAAAAGTTATATGGATGGGGATTGTGATTTAATTTTTACAATAAGACCAAATGTTATAGAAGTTATTAAGATTTTAAATAAATGAGGAAGGTTACAGTTCACAGCAAAAAAATAAGAAAAATCGAAAATTTTTCTTATTTTTTGAATATTTATATTTTGATATTTAATTAAATTTCATCAACATATAATTCATCTACAACAGCTACAACTGTGTATTTCTTTAATT
>CAZUHD010000082.1:0-8504 GCA_964620415.1 uncultured Clostridium sp. | reverse complement strand
ATACACTTGTAAATAATGTTTTTCCAAACCTTCTTGGTCTTAAGAACATTATTCTTTTATCAGCTAAGGCTTCTAATTTTTCTAAAAATTTTGTTTTATCAACATAGTAATAGTTTCCTTCAATTAATTCCTCATAATTGCTAATCCCTTTTGGTAATTTTTTCATATTGAAATGTCTCCTTCCAAAATTAAATAAAACTCTATAAATGATTATAACAAAAATCACTTTAAAAGTCAAAATAGCTCATTACTGATATTTTGAAGTATTGGGAGGCTGTGAATTGTAACTTTTAAGCTTAAATTTTTTTATGATTTTTTCATGTATCTATTGAAAAACCTTACAAATTAAATTATAATAAAGAAATGAAAACATTAACAATGAAATTAAAAAATTCAACAAATACTAATGAAAATTCCAAATTAACTCTAAAAAATGATATTTTATTTAAATATTTTTTTAGTAAAAACGGTAATGAAAAATACTTACAAGCATTTTTAGATTATAATATACCCATAAATGTGGACACAATAAAAGATGTTAGAAATGAATTTATCAATAGAGCAAATAATTCAAATAACAGGGCTAAAAATAGGTAAAATTAAACAATTACAAAAAAATAGAAAATTTTTTAAAAGCAGGAAATAATATACTTCCTGTTTTTATTAAACTTATATTAGTAACTGTGAATTGTAACAATCAATTTCGTTCTTATCTTTGCTATGTAATTTGGGTATTCTTCTGCAAACTTTCTCATATACTTTAAATTTCTCACTGAAAATCCTTTTATTTCGGCAAATTCTATTTTTAAATCCATTGACAAATCATCTATAAATTTGTTCCCACATTGACTATTGTCTAAAATAATTTTTCCAATATGCCAATACATAAACATTAATTCTTTTTTAATTTTCTCTCCCATTTCCAAATTGCATTACAGCGATTTAGGCAAGAACATAACGCATTTTTTCATTAAAAAAATAGACTTTGTTTTTTGCAAAAAAAGTGGATTAAATTCATTATTTTCAAGTGTTTTTTATACGCAAAAAATTTTCGCAGAATATATATTCTACGAAAATTTGTATACTATTGGTTCATTTTTCATTTGTTTTTTTTATTAAAATTCTTATGTATGAATATAGATTATAACACTTTTTATATTTTTTCAATAAAAAATGTAAAACTTAATATAATTGTAATTTATTTGTAAAATATTTGAAATAAAAATGTCATACACAAATATTATTTATTACTCAATCACAATTCTATTTTTATCTGGATTTATATAAATATAACTTGTCTTATGCAAAGGTTCTTCATCTCTATCAATCTCTTTTACAACATTTGCAATACGAACTTGCACAGTATCTAATCTGCCAGCTGCTATTATTGCATTTTCATTTCCTTTAGCTCCTGCATGAGCAAGACCTCTTAAAGCACCTAAAACAATAACATTATCTCCTGCGACAACTTCTGCCCCAGAATTTACATCTCCTATGATTACAATACTTCCCTCTTCTTCTAATCTTTGTCCAGATCTTAAAGAGCCTCTATGAAATCTTGTCTCTGAAGTTGATACTTCTTGATTAAAAGTCCTCTTTATATTGTGCAGACCCAATTCTTTCGGCATATCGAACTCAACGTCTACATCAAGTCTTTCTTTAACAATTCTTTCTATCTCATCCATTTCTTTATTCTTAAGCACTTTTCCTGTTATCATTATAGGTATTTTTTCATCTTTATATATTTTTTTTAATTGAATAACCTTTTTTGTCATCTGTAAAATAATGTCTTCATATTTCGCATCACTATTTATTTTAATCAAAAACAAATTTCTTTTTTGACATACATTTATACAACTTTTCATTACTATTCTCCTCGTATATTAAAACTATTGAATTACTTCAATATAATTTATTGCATCATTATTCTCAATTATCTCATTCTCATTTATATTCATTCCAAAGTATTCTGCTATAATTTCTTTTGCAACTTCTGCTGTATAATATCCATGTCCACCATTTTCTACTAAAACAACAACTGCTATTTCTGGATCATCATAAGGTGCAAATCCTGCAAACCAAGCATTTACTTTTGTTCCCGCTTCTGCTGAACCAGTTTTTCCACCAACAGGAATATCAAAATTTCTAAATACAGAACTTGCTGTTCCTTCTTCTGTAACTGATCTCATACCTTCTAAAACAGCCCTAATATTTCTATCAGAAAAAGTTAAAACCTCTTGATTGCTATCTCCCAAATCTAGTTTATTTTTAGTATAGTCATTAATTTCTGCCCTAGAAGATTCTGTACCATCTGCATTTAAAATCCTTTTTATGATAGTTGGATTTATTTTATTACCTCTATTTGCAACCATAGCTATATATTTTGCCATCTGTAAAGGAGAAAATGCACTAATTTGACCTATAGCAGATGATAAAGTTAGTCCAGATGTCCAAATTTCTCCGTTTTTCTCTACGACTTCAGGAGATGCCATAGTACCTGCTGTTTCACTTGGAAGCTCAATTCTTGTTTTTTCACCTAATCCAAAATACCTTGCATATTTGCCTAATGTAGAAATTCCAACTCTATCTCCCACTTCATAGAAGAAATAGTTACAAGAATTTTCTAATGCTCCTGATACATTTAAGGATCCATGACCTCTATGATAATCTGTATAATACCAACATTTCTTAGGGTCATCTGGATATTTATTATATATTCCACTATCATATATTGTTTCTGTAGTTGTGATTTTTCCTGTTTCCAATCCTGCTAAAGCTGTAACCATTTTAAATATTGAACCTGGTGCGTAAGAGCCAGAAATTGCTTTATTGAAAAGAGCATTTTGTTCCTTTATCTTGTTATATTCTGCTGTACTTATTCCACCAACCCAGACACTAGGGTCATAATCTGGATTACTTGCCATTGATAAAATTTCGCCAGATTTAACATCAATTACAACAACAGCTCCGCCTGTTGCATCATATCTTCTACCAAAACCGCCATTTCTTATTTTTTCAATATTATTTGCAAGGGCATTTTCAGCAATCGACTGTAATTTTGAATCTATTGTCAAAACTATAGTTGAACCTTGAACTGGCTCTTTAGTTGTACTTTCTCCTGTAATAGTTCCATCAACAGACATTTCAATTTCCTGTTTTCCCTTTTCTCCTCTTAGGTAATCTTCAAATAAAGCTTCTATTCCAGTTCTTCCAACATAATCATCATTATTATAAATATCTTGTGCTGCATTATATTCTTCCTCATTTATTTTTCCTATATAGCCTATCATATGTGATGCAAGAGTTCCATAATTATATTTTCTTGAGTTTTCAGTTGTAATACTAACACCTGGGAAAGAAGAATTTCTTTCACTTATTTGTGCTATAACTTCTCTTGGGACATCTTCAGCAAGTTTCAAAGATTTTGTACTACTATATCCTTTTATAGCCATTTCATATCTTAAAGCAATTATTTTTCTTGCCTCTAATATATCACTTGTATTTATTTCATATTTATCAATAAAATATGAAATAACATCATTCACACTTGTATTTTCAGCAAGCTTATATGTACTTAGCCATTTAGTTAAATTTTCTCCTTCTATTGTAAATGCTGTACATTCCTTATTTACAGGAAAATTATCAGGATAACTAATTCCATAATTTTCAAATAGATTAATTATATTTAAAATACAATTATTTAAAGCATTATCATCTGACTTAGTTTTAAATATTTCTATATTAAAAGATTCTGTGTTAGTTGCAAGAATATTCCCTGATCTATCTAATATCTCTCCCCTAGATGCTTCTAAAATACTTTCTCTTGATAATTTCGTATTTGATATTTCCCTATATTCAGCACCTTTTACTATTTGTAAATTAAATAGGGTGCTTATTAAAATTATTCCTATAACATACACAAAAACTATTAATAAATTAAATCTAAAGTTTGTATATTCTTTTTTTATTTTCTTTTTCAAATTTAATATCTCACCTTCTGAACCAAATAGGAATTTAAAAATACCTAGTTAAAATTTTACTTCCTTTGTATTCTTCTTCTATTTTATATCCTAGATTTTGCATTAAAGGATATATAATTATTGTAATTATTACATTATATAAGCTCTCTATCAATAATATTTTTAAAAAGCTTAGTATTTCTATATTATACTTATATATAAAATATCCTATTGTATAAGATCCTATTTCATATATAAATGTAGAAACAACAACCATAATCATTATAGCTAGTCTACTCTCTTTAGAAAAATTTTTATCAAAAATTCCACCAATTAAGCCAATCACGCTTAACATTATAGCTGAAATTCCAACTTTTTTTCCAATAAACAAATCTAATAATATACCAAAAATTATACCATAAACAGTTCCTGCTGTTTTACTATAAAATAATCCAATAAATAGAACATATATAACAAATAAATTTGGCATTATTCCACTAATTGTGAAACTTGAAAATAAGTTTACTTGCAATAAATATATAATTATAAAACTTATTACTAACAATACATTAATTAAAAATTTTTTCATTATCTTTCCATTTCTTTTTAATCTGTAATTACTAATACTGTTTCTAATTTATTAAAATTAACAGCAGTATTGATTAAAGCATATCTATCATTTAAATTAGTTGTATTTACTACTTTTGATACAGTTCCAATATATATACCTTTTTTATATATACCTCCGAGTCCAGATGTTTCTACTGTATCTCCAGTAGCAACAGTCGCATCTGTTGGTATATATACAGCCTTAAGTTCTTGTTTTTCTCCTAAGATTCCTTTACAAACTACGCTATCTCTTGATGAACTAAGAAGTGCACTAGTATTACTTGATGAATCTATTATAGTTTGTACTTTAGCACTTGAGCTTGTTGCAGAAATAACATACCCTACTAAACCTTCGGCAGCTATTACTGTCATATTTTCTTTTATTCCACTATTAGTCCCTGCATTTATTATAATTGTTTTTGAATAATTACTTATATCTCTACTTATTACATCTGCCGCAACAGCTTTATAATCAGAATATTTTTCTGATAAATTTAAATATTGTTTTAAAGTTTCATTTTCCGCTTTTACTGTTTCAAATTCTCTTAATGTTTCTTCCAAACTATTATTTTTCTCTTTTAACTCTTCATTTTCTGCTTTTAAATCATTTATATTTGTAAAAAAAGACGTATTCCCATGTATTTTGTTTTTTATATATGTAAGTCCATTTTGAATAGGATTTACTAATTTATTTGCTACATTTTCTATAAATGATAAATTACTACTTTCTGTATTAGTTAATATTACTAAAAAAATCAGTATTATTGCTGTTACAATTATTCCAATAATCTCACCTTTTCTATTTCTGTGCATAATAATTTATCCTTCCTTTTTATCTATTTCTCCTGCGAGTGTTTGTAAGAATAGTCTTTAGTTTTTCTATATCTTCTAAAGTTTTTTCCGTTCCTCTTACAACACAGTCTAATGGACTTTCTGCTATATAAACTGGCATGCCTGTTTCTATACTCAAAAGTTTATCTATGTTTTGTATTAAAGCGCCTCCTCCTGCTATACATATTCCTTTTTCCGTAAGATCTGCTGCAAGTTCTGGTGGAGTTTGCTCTAATGTTTGTTTTACTACATCTATAATTTTAAAAATAGATTCGCTCATTGCTTCCATCATTTTAGATGATTTTACAGTAATATTTCTTGGTAGCCCTGTATTTAAATCTCTTCCTCTTACTTCCATAGGCATATCTGTCACAAGAGGCATTGCACATCCAATTTGCATTTTTATCTGTTCAGCAGTAGTTTCTCCTATAAGCAAATTTTCTGTTTTTTTTATGTAATTTGCTATATCCTCATCTAATTCGTCTCCCGCCATTCTTAAAGAACTACTTACTACAATTCCTCCTAGAGATATAACTGCAACTTCTGTTGTTCCACCACCAATATCAACAATCATATTTCCACTTGGTTCTTCTACTGGTAATCCTGCACCTATTGCTGCCGCCATTGGTTCTTCTATTAAAAATACTTCCCTTGCTCCTGCTTGCATTACCGTTTCTTCTACAGCTCTTTCTTCCACTTCTGTTATTCCAGATGGTACCCCAACAACAACTCTTGGTCTTTTTGCATTATGTCTTGCGCATACTCTCTTAAGCATACTTTTAAGCATTAGTTCTGTTGCCGTATAATCAGCTATTACTCCATCTTTCATTGGTCTTATAGCATCTATAGTTTCAGGTGTTCTTCCGAAGCATCTCTTTTGCTTCATGCCCTGTAGCAAGTATTTGTCCTGTTTTTCTATCAACAGCAACAACTGAAGGTTCTTTTAAAACAATTCCTTTTCCCTTTAAAGTCATTAAAATATTAGCTGTCCCTAAATCTATTCCTATATCTTTTGAACCAAATGTAAATAGTTTCATGATTTTCATTCCTTCCTATATTTTGTTTTCCATTTTTCTATAGATTTAATACTTGTATATTCTTCTCTTCCAATTACAATATGGTCTAGAAGTTCTATTCCCAATAAATTAGAAGCATCTTCTAATTTCATTGTTATTTCATAATCTCTTTCACTTGGAGTTGATATTCCACTTGGATGATTATGTACAAGTATGATTTTTGGTGCATTTATTTTTACAGCTTCTGATAGTATATTTTTCATTCCAATATTTACAAAGTTATTGCTTCCAATAGCTATATTTTTTATTTTTAAGATAGTATTTTTCATATCTAATAATACTATTTTAGCAATTTCAACCTTTTCGTATTGCATCTCTTGCATTAGTATCTTAGCTATATCATTTGGTTCTTTTATTATAATTTTTCTATAATTAGATGGTGAGTTCATCCTGTTTGCTAATTCACAAACTGCTTTTAATTGCAAGGCTTTAACCCTTCCTAGACCTTTTATTTTTGTTAATTCTTCCATGCTTATATCTCTTAAAAAACTTAAGTCATCTTTATCACACGTTTCATTTAGGTTTAAGATTTGCCTTGCAATATCAACACTTGTATATTCTTTTGTTCCTGTTTTTATTATTATTGCTAATAACTCACTATTGCTTAAATTTTTTTCGCCATATAGTTCTAATTTCTCATATGGTCTTTCACTTTGAGGTATATCCTTTATTGTCAATTATATGTCCTTTCCGCCCCTTAAAGTTATTTAAAATTTTCTATATAAAAATATTGCTATTGCAAGCCCTATAATACTTGCTACATTTATTTCTATTGTAAAAGCAAATGTAATGCTTATTATACTTAAATTTAAGACAAATGGTTCACTTAAACCAAATTTTTGTCCAAAAGATAGCCACCATAGCCAATCTACATTTCCTGCAAGTTTTCCTATTAGTCCTCCTATTACTAACCCACTTAATAAAAATATTAATAATACCCAAAAATTTTTATTTGATGTTGCCATTATTTCCTCCTTTGTTTTTTACAGTTTTCCGACTTTAAACTTTTTATATTATATCTTCATTTTATATTTTTTTCAAGCAAATTATATATTTTTTTATTTTAAATGTAGATTTTTTTATATATTTATGATATGGTATGTAAATAACAATTTAATTTTATGCTTTATAAAAAGCATAAAAAATTAAATATGGAAAAATTTGTCCCTTTAAATATTTGCTATTTAATGTTATAATATTTTTAGCATATATTTTGGTTCTGACATATAATTCTTAGGAGGATATTTTATATATGAAAATTGAAAAACTTACTGATAACAAAATTAGAATAATTTTAGACCTTGATGAGTTTCCTGGCGAAAACATCAATGCAAGTAATTTTACTAAAAATGACGAAAAAGTATACTCACTTTTTCAAAACATATTGAAAGAAGCAGAAAAACAAGTTGGATTTAAAGTACAAAATTGTAAATTATTTGTAGAAGCTTGCTTTACTTCTGAAGGATATGTCATATTTACCTTAACTAAATATAAAAATGAGACTAATACTGCCCATAAAAAATTAAAAATTAAGAGAAAATACGTTTCTACTTTTTATGAGAATGCAATATATCAATTTAACAATTTTGAAGAATTTTGCACATTTTGTACATATTGTAATAATTCAAAATTAGCTGATTTAAAAGATTTTGCAAAAGTAATTTCTTTATATGAGTATAAGAGCCTATATTATTTAGTATTTTTAAACATTAATGCAGATTATAAATATGCTGATTTATTTTATACATCTATTTCAGAATTTTCTAATTTAGTGAGCAACTCTATGCTTTTGAAAAGTAAATTAGATGAATATGGAAAAGTTATTTTTAAGGTTAATGCAATAAAAAGAGGTATTAAATATTTTACAAATATATAAACAAATGTTTATATACACAAGTAGCTCAATTAAGCCATTCTCAAAGAATGGCTTTTTTATGAACAAATATTCTACTAATTTAGTAATAAGCCTACAAAATAAAAAAACAAACAAGTAGTCAGCTTGCTTGAAAGATAAATTTTTTTAGTTATC
>CAZUHD010000081.1:0-8568 GCA_964620415.1 uncultured Clostridium sp. | reverse complement strand
AAAAAAATAAAAAAGGAATGAAAAATATGGATATTAGTGTAAAACTAGGCGATTACATACTAAATGTAAGGGCTGCAATTATAGTAATTCATGATAACAAGTTGATGGTACACCATGATGTGAAATCAAATCATTATGCTTTGCCAGGGGGAAGAATAGAAATAGGAGAAAACTCAAAAACAACAGTAAAAAGAGAAATAATCGAAGAAATGGGAAAAGAAATAGAAATAACAGGATATATATCTACAATAGAAAACTTCTTTATAATGAATGGCAAAAAATATCATGAAATAATGTTTGTATATAAAGCAGAATTTAAAAACAAAGAAGATAAACTTATACAACAAACAATAAAAAATGTAGAAGGAAATGACTATTTACAATATGAATGGATAGATTTAGAGGAAATAGATAAAATTCCATTAAAACCACAAGCTATAAAAGAAATACTAAAAAAAGGTGAATTCCCCGTACATAAAATAAATGACGATATAGGAGAATGTGTGTAATGGGAGAAATGCTAGATATATACAATAAAGACAGAGAAAAAACTAGCAAAACAGTAGAAAGAAATAAATATAAATTTCTTTCAGGAGAATATGTAATAGTTGTAACAGGGGTAATAATAAACTCAAAAAATGAACTATTAATAACCAAAAGAGCACCTCATAAAAAATATGGATTAATGTGGGAATTTACAAGCGGGACAGTTCTATCAGGAGAGACAAGCTTAGAAGGAATTATAAGAGAACTAAAAGAAGAAATAGGAATAACATTTACCAAAAAAGAAGCAATCTATTTAAAAGAAATAAGAAAAGATGATGTTCCAGCAGACTTTAAAGATATATGGATATTAAAAAAAGATATAGAAATAAAAGATTTAAAATTCACAGACGGAGAAGTAATAGATGCTAAATGGGTTGATATATGTGAATTTATGGAAATGATAAACAAAAAAGAAATAGTTCCAACAATAGATTTTGGTATAGATGAATATAATCAAGCATTACAAATAAAACAAAGAAACATATAACTATATTAACAAAACTTTAAATATGGATTTACTTATGAAACCAATTATGGATAAGTTCCAAATACTTTAAGTGGAAATGGAGAAGAAATAGACTGCTATATATTAGGAATAAATACCAAAATAGAAACATTTGAAGGAGAGTATACAGTAGTTATACATAGACTAAATAATAATGACGACAAATTAGTTATTGTACCAAAGGGAACGAAATATACAGATGAAGAAATAAAAAAATGACGAAATTCCAAGAACAATACTTTAAAAGTGAGATAATAAGATAAAACAGTAAAATATTCCCTAAAAAATCCATTTTGATAAATAAAATCAAATGATGTAATATAATAAAAACAAAATGATTGTAGGTGAAAAAAATGCAAACAGAAAAATTAATAAAAGAAGTATTTAGTGACTGTAAATCTGAATCTACCATAATGGAAGCAAAAATAGAAAGCTTAAATTTAATAAAAAAATACAATGTCTTAGAGATAGAGATACAAAGTGAAAATTATATAGAAATAAAAGATTTGTGGGGCTTTGAAAAATTTTTAAGAGAAAGATTCCAATTTTCAAATGTAAATATAAAAATAAAATATAGTGAAAATGTAAAATTAAAAACAATCGAAAAAGAATGGGAAAACTTAATATGTTATATGGTACATAAATATCCATTAATGCGTCCGATGGTACTTCTAAAAAGTACAATCGAAATAAATAATGGAAAAATTATAGTAAACATGAAAATAAAAGGGGCTGACTTTTTACAAGCAAGAAAGCTAGATAGAGAATTAGAAAAGGTAATAAAAAATATATTTGGATATGATTATAAAGTACAGTTTGTTGAAAAAATTGATGAAACAGATCAAAAAGAGTTAGAAGAAAAACAAAATTTAAGCAAGAAAAAAGAAATAGAAAAAGCATTAGAACATATGTCAATTGGAGAAAAAATAGCTCAAAATGCAAAAGAAAAAGTAGATCTTAATACAAAACAAGTTGAAACAAATGAACCTAAACTAAATCTACCAGAAGAAATACCGCCACAAGAAGAACAAGAAGATACACCACTAATTTATGGAAGGACACAAAACTTTAAAACAAATATAGTAAAAGTTACAGACATAACTCCAGAAGATGACATAGTAGCAATAAATGGGGAAATATTATTAGGAAGTATAGAAGAAAAAGAATTAAAAAGTGGTAAATTTTTGATTTCATTTAATGTATATGATGAATCAAGTACAATTAGTTGTAAAATCTTTGTTAAACCTGAAGAAAAAGCAAAAGTAATGAAAAGGCTATCATCTGCAAAGGGAATAAAACTAGAAGGAAAATCAGGAATAAGTAGTTTCACTCACGAAATGGAAATATTAGCAAATGTAATAGTAGAAACAGATGGAGTAAAAAAACAAATAAGGCAAGATTTAGCAGAAGAAAAAAGAGTGGAATTACATATGCATACACAGATGAGCCAAATGGATGCAATGACATCTGCAACTGATTTAATAAAAAGAGCAATGAAGTGGGGATGGAAATCAATTGCAATTACTGACCATGGAGTTGTGCAAGCATTTCCAGAAGCACATAAACTACTTGGGTTAGATAATCCAGATATGAAGGTAATATATGGCGTAGAAGCATATCTAGTACCAGATGAACCAGATATAGTTACAAATGATAAAGGACAAGATATTGATACAACATATTGTGTATTAGACCTAGAAACAACAGGAATTTCAGCAATGACAGAAAAAATAACAGAAATTGGAATAATGAAAATAAAAGATGGAAAAGTTATAGACAAATTTTGTGAATTTGTAAATCCTGAAAAACCAATTCCAATGAGAGTTCAAGAAATTACAAATATAACAGATGATATGGTAAAAGATAGCCCAACAATTGCTGAATTATTTCCAAGAGTACTAGAATTTATAGATGGAAGTGTATTAGTAGCACATAATGCACCATTTGATATAGGATTTTTAAAAAAGAATGCAAAAGACTTAGGCTATAAATTTGATTATACATATGTAGATACTCTTCCACTTGCAAGAAAAATATATCCAGAACTAAAAAAATATAAACTTGGAAAAATTGCAGAATACTTAAAAATCAAAGTAGAAGTTGCTCATAGAGCATTAGATGATGTTGACACCACTGTAAAAATACTAAATGAAATGATGAAAATATTAAAGAAAAGAGGAGCAACGAAAGTAATAGATATAGCTTTAAAAAGCGAAGATGAAAAGTCAAAAGAAGAAGCATATAAAAATTTAAAACCATATCATGCAATAATTTTAGCTAAAAACTATGTTGGTTTAAAGAATTTATATAAACTAGTATCACTATCACATCTAAAATATTTTTATAAAAAACCAAGAATACTAAAAAGCGTATATAAACAATATTCAGAGGGATTAATTTTGGGAAGTGCATGTGAAGCGGGAGAACTTTATCAAGCAATAGAACTTGGTAGGTCAGATGAAGAAATAGAAGAAATAGCAAGTACATACGATTATTTGGAAATCCAACCTATAGGAAACAACAAATTTTTAGTTAGAAATGGAATTGTTAAAGATGATGAAGCTTTAAAAGACATAAATAGAAAAATAGTAGCTTTAGGAGAAAAATTAAATAAGCTAGTTGTAGCAACATGTGATGTACATTTTATGGATCCACAAGATGAAATATATAGACGTATATTAGAAGCAGGACAAGGCTATAAAGATGCAGACGAGCAAGCGCCTTTGTATTTAAGAACAACAAATGAAATGCTAGAAGAATTTAGTTATCTTGGTGAAGAAAAAGCATATGAGGTAGTAGTAACAAACACAAATAAAATAGCAGATATGTGTGAACAAATTTCACCAATATCACAAGAAAAATGTGCTCCACATATTCCAGGATGTGAAGAAACAATTAAAAATATAGCTTATGAAAAAGCACATAAATTATATGGAGAAACTTTACCTGAACAAGTTCAAACAAGGCTAGACAAGGAATTAGATTCTATAATTAAAAATGGATTTTCAGTTATGTACATAATTGCTCAAAAACTGGTATGGAAATCTAATGAGGATGGATATATTGTTGGCTCACGTGGTTCTGTAGGTTCATCTTTTGTCGCAAATATGACAGGTATAACAGAGGTTAACTCACTTCCGCCACATTATAGATGCCCGAAATGTAAATATGTTGATTTTACAGACTATGGATATGGAAATGGGTTTGATCTTCCAGATAAAAAATGCCCAAAATGTGGAGCAAGACTCGACAAAGATGGAATGGATATACCATTTGAAACTTTCCTAGGATTTAATGGGGATAAAGAGCCAGATATAGACTTAAACTTTTCAGGAGAATATCAAGCAAAAGCACATAAATATACAGAAGTAATTTTTGGAAAGGGAACGACATTTAAAGCAGGAACAGTTGGAACAGTTGCAGATAAAACGGCTTATGGATATGTAAAAAGATACTTTGAAGAAAGAAATATACCTGTTCCACAGGCAGAAGTGGAGAGACTTGCAATTGGATGTACAGGAATAAAAAGAACTACAGGACAACACCCAGGAGGAATCATAGTTGTACCAAAAGGAAGAGAAATTTATGAATTTACACCAGTACAACATCCAGCAGATGACCCTGATTCAGACATTATAACAACACATTTTGACTATCACTCAATAGATGCAAATTTATTAAAACTAGATATACTTGGACATGATGATCCAACGGTAATAAGGATGTTACAAGATATAACAGGACTTGATCCAACAAAAGTACCTTTAGATGATAAAGACACAATGTCCATATTTTCATCAACTGATAGCTTAGGGGTAACACCAGAACAAATAAAATCAAAAGTAGGTAGTTTTGGTGTTCCTGAATTTGGAACAAAATTTGTAAGAGGAATGCTAGTAGATACAAAGCCTACAACATTTGATGAACTTATTAGAATATCTGGACTTTCACATGGAACTGATGTATGGCTTAATAATGCTCAGGAAGTTATAGAGTCTGGGAAGGCAACACTTAGGGAAGCAATATGTTGTCGTGATGATATAATGATATATCTAATAAAAAAAGGATTAGACCCAAATAAAGCATTTAAAATAATGGAATCAGTACGTAAAGGTAAGGTTGCAAAGGGAAAAGAACCTAAATGGGAAGAATATAAACAAATAATGAAAGAACATGATGTACCTGATTGGTATATAGAGTCATGTCAAAAAATAAAATACATGTTCCCAAAAGCTCATGCAGCAGCTTATGTAACAAATGCATTTAGAATAGCTTGGTTTAAAGTACATGTACCAAAAGCATATTATTCTGCATTCTTTTCAATAAGAGCAGCAGATAACTTTGATGCATCTTGTATGATGTTTGGAAAAGAAAAAGTAAAAAACAAAATGAAAGAAATAGACATGAAAGGAAATGCAGCAACTAAAAAAGAACAAGATATGTACGCAGTATTAGAATTAGTACTGGAAATGTATGAAAGAGGTATAAACTTTTTACCAATTGATTTATATAAATCTCATTGGAAAAATTTCATAGTTGAAGACGATGGAATAAGACCTCCATTTTTAGCTATAGCAGGACTTGGACCAATAGCTGCGGAATCACTTTATAATGCTGCTCAAAAAGAAGAATTTATGTCTATAGATGAAATAAGAATAAGGGCAAAACTTGGAGAATCGAGTATAGATTTACTTCGTGAATTTGGAGTGCTAGATGGACTTCAAGAAAGTAATCAAATTAGTTTATTTGGATAAAAACATATTAATAAATGTAAATTAAAATAATGTAAGGTTTTATAAATTAACTTTACATTATTTTTTATTGGAAATATTTTTCTAAAAATGCTAATTTTATTGATATTTATAATTTTTTTTGCTAAAATATGTATGAAAAAGGAGGGAATTTTAAGTTGAAGAAAATTATTTATCTTTTTAGCATAATATTTTTGTGTGTAATTTTTATTTTAAATATATTATTTACAGCAAATCTCAACTCCTCTGAAGTTATTAATATTGATTTTAATAATTTAATTTATATATTTGGATTAATAATATCTGGCACACTAATTTTTTTAATCTCCCAAGGTCTTGACAAAAAATTAAATAATGTAGAACCTAAAAAGAAAAAAATATTACTTGTATTAGTTTTTTCTATATACATAATAATTACTTTAATATGGACGATATTAATTAATCCTCGTATAATAGCAGACCAACTTCATGCTTCAAATTTAGCTCAAGCAATTCATCGAAATTCAGTAGAGGATTTATTAAAAAACAATACATATGCTGGTATTCCATTTAGCACTTATTTAGTAGCTTATCCTCAGCAAATTACTTTAGCTGTTATATATAGTATTTTTTTTAAGTTTGTATTTTCTGATATTATTGAATTATTACGAATTATAAATTTTATTAGTATAATATTTATTGTTTTAGCATTATACAAGATAAAAGTACATTTATCACAAAAATATAAAATTAATAATGTATTATTTTGCATATTAATATTAACCTTTTTAACATTACCTATGCTTTCTACTTTTGTTTATGGGGACATACCAAGCATTGCATTATGTCTTTGGGCAATATATTTTGTAATGAAATATACTAACACACAAAAATTAAGATTTATTTTTTATGCTACATTTTTAACAGCACTAGCATATATGATGAGGATGAATAGTTTAATATTTATAATTGCAACGGCAATATATCTATGTTTAAATTTATTTAAGGATTTTAACTATAAAAATGTAAGGGAGAACTTTTCAAAAATATTTATAATTTTGATTTATCTGGTACTTTCAATAGTTCCTTCTATATTGGTTCAAAATTCATTTTTTAATAAATATAATATAGATCATACCAATTCTTATCCACGTATTAGTTATTTTCTTATGGGAATGGAAGAAGGACGTAGAGGAAATGGATGGTATAATGAGGGAATTGCCGAAAAAGCATTAAAAAATCCTCAAAACATAAGTGCTGAATATTCTGAAAAGATAAAGGATAGATTAAATTATTTTTCTAGAAATATAGGATATTGTTTTAATTTCTATATTATGAAAATAGCTTCAATGTGGACAGAAAATACCTATTCTGCAATAAATAATAATTCTGTAAATTACATTTCGTTAGATAGAATTACTACGCCTCTAACTTTTTATCAAAAAGTTTTGTTACTTATTTCTTGTTTTTGCAGTTTAGTTTTTTTAATAAAAAACAGAAAAAATCTATCTTTAGAAATAATATTTTTAATGACTATCTTTATAGGTGGATTTGCTTTTCATATATTATGGGAAGCAAAATCAAGATATATTATACCTTACATTTTAGTATTAATTCCAATTGCATCTATAAAAACAGAAAAAAATAAAACTATATAGGAATTCTATATTAAAAATAGAATTCCTATATAGAAAGCATACATCAAAAGATATATTAATCCATTAAATCTAGTCATTTTATTCTTTGGTGGTATTATTGGGAATAATGATAATCCTATTGTGGCAATTAGTAATATGACCATTTGTACATTATAAGTTGTATTATATACTAATGGAGAAATACATGCTGAAACACCTATAGTAAGTAATATATTAAAAATATTAGAACCTATAATATCTCCTATTGCTATATCACTATTTCCTTTTACTGCTGCTGTTAGACTTGTTACAAGTTCTGGTAAACTTGTTCCTAGTGCAAGTATTGTTAATCCAATTATTTTTTCACTTATATTAAACATTCTTGCTAAAGCAGTTGCATTATTTACCGTCAAGTCTCCACCGACTTTTAATCCAAGTACTCCAACTAATATATAGACTATACTTTTTATTGTAGATATTTTTTCTTCTTCTTTATCCTCTTCTATTTTGTCAAATTTTTCTCCTTTTTTTGACATGATAATAGTATAGATTATAAATGCAAAAAATAATATTATTAAAAAGACAGCTTCTTTGCGTGTGATAATATTCCCTGTATTACATACTATTATAAATATAATAGTTATAAGTAAACATATTGGAATTTCTATAAGTTTAGTTTCTCTTTGAAATATAACAGGTTTTATTAATGCGGATAATCCTAATATTAATAACAAATTACACAGATTACTTCCTATAATATTTCCTATTGCCATATCTGATAATCCATTAATACTAGATGTGGAGCTTATAAATAGCTCTGGCATTGATGTTCCAATTGAAACAATTGTTAGGCCAATTATAATTTGTGGAATATGGAACTTTCGTGCAATATTACTTGCACCTTCTACTAAAAAGTCTGCTCCTTTTATTAAGAATATGAATCCTATAATAATAAAAAGTACTGATAATATCATATTTTTCTCCTTTGCTTTTGACTATTATATATTATTATATTTATTTTGGCAAACAAATATAAAATAATTTTTTGATGTCTGTAATTAAACATTTTCAAAATTTATATCAATTTTTTAGGTCGTTACTAGTCACCCATAATAAATATAAAATAATTACCAACAAAATATTACAAAGC
>CAZUHD010000080.1:0-8797 GCA_964620415.1 uncultured Clostridium sp. | reverse complement strand
AAACTTACATTCTTATATTCAAAAAAATTTACATTTTTATATTGACATTAACATTATACATAATTTTAATATTTTTTATTAATTTTCTTACATCATTTTCTGATATTTTTATTTCATTGGTGTTAATTAATAAGTTATTCATAATTATCCATTTTTAGAAGAAAGGACTAAAAAATATGGAAACTCGTATAAAAAATTTAAGGGAAGATAAAGATCTTACTCAAAAACAATTAAGTCAATTTCTTAATATTTCTCAAGTTGCTTACTCTTATTATGAACTTAATAAAAGAGCAATTCCTTTAGAATTATTATCGAAACTTGCAGATTTTTATAATACTAGTATTGATTATTTATTATATAGGACTGATGAAACGTTGCCATATCCTAAGATAAACAAACATATTTCTACAGATGATATTGATATATAAATAATGATATATATTTCTTCTATTTTTATCTTAATTGGAATTTTATTTTTTGTTTTGACGAAAGAACATTGATTTGACAAACACAAAAAATAATTGTAGAATAATTAAGGCAAATAAACATATTAATTAGATGAACAAATATTGATAGGAGAGATATTTATGTCAAAATACGATATTATAGTAGTAGGTATGGGACCTAGTTCAATTTTTATGGCTTATGAGATGTTAAAACTAGACAAAACAAGGAAAATACTGCTAATAGATCAAGGAAAAAGGGTTGAAAAAAGAGAGTGCCCGATAGAAAGGACGGGAATGTGTACAAAATGTAAACCATTTTGTAATATAACAAGTGGATTCTCAGGAGCAGGAGCTTTTTCAGACGGAAAGCTTTCATTATATAATAAAGAAGATGAAGATTTTTATATAGGAGGAGATTTACATAAATATATAGGAATAGAAAATACTAAAAAATTAATAGATTATACAGATAATATTTACTTAGAATTTGGAGCTGATAGTAAGTTAGAAGGAACTAAATATAAAAAAGAAGTAACTGAAATAAAAGAAAAAGCTAAAAAAGAAGGCTTAACTTTAATAGATATACCTATTAGACATTTAGGCACAGAAAAAGCACATGAATTATATGAAAAATTAGAAAATTATCTTGAAAATAATGGAATAGACATGATGTTTGAAACAACTGTAAGAGATTTAATTATAGAAGATGGAGCTATCAAAGGAGTAAAAATAAAACCATCAGATGAGATAATGAAAGAAGATGAAAATTTAGAAACCATATATGGTGACAATGTAGTAATTGCAGTTGGAAGAAAAGGTGCTAATTGGCTTGTTAATATGTGTGGAAAGCATAAAATAGCAACACAGGCTGGAGTGGTAGATATTGGTATACGTTATGAACTTCCTGATGAAATTATGAAAGATATAAATACATATATGTATGAAGGAAAATTCATAGGAAAATTAGGACCTTTTGGAGATAAGGTAAGGACATTTTGTCAAAACCCTAGTGGATTTGTATCATCTGAGGTTTATGATAATAATCTAACTTTAGTAAATGGACATTCTTATAAAGATAAAAAGAGTACAAATACAAATTTAGCAATACTAGTTTCTCATAAGTTTAGCCATCCATTTGATAAACCTATAGACTACGGAAGAAATGTTGCAAAAAACCTAAATGAGCTAGGAAATGGAAATGTTTTAGTACAAAGAATAGGAGATATATATCGTGGAAAAAGAACTTGGGATTATGAACTTGAAAAAAATAGTGTAAAACATACTTTAAAATCAGCAGTAGCAGGAGATATAACTTTTGCAATTGGATATAGAACTATGACTGATATTTTACAATTTATAAGAACTATGGATAAAGTTGTAGAAGGTTTTGCAAATCCTGACAATTTAATTTATGCTCCTGAAATAAAATTTTATAGCAATAAAGTTACAATTGATAATAATTTTGAAACAAACATAAAAGGTTTATACTCTATAGGAGATGGTGGGGGAATGACTAGAGGTCTTATGATGGCATCTTGCTCTGGTGTACAAATGGCAAGAATACTTGCAAGTAAGTAAATGTTTATATAAAAATAAATTCCAGCTTTAAAACTGGGATTTATTTTTGTAATTAACTTTATAGCATCTTATTATGATAAATAAAGTCAACAATATTTACATGATTAATTCCATCTCTTTTTTGAAGTAACATATCCATAGTAAATAAATACCTTGGATATAATTCTTTAATCATATAAAATGGCTTATATTCTCTTTCTTCTGTATTTTTATCACTAATATCTTTTGAAACTTGAATATAATAGTAATCATCGTAATTTGCTCGTGCAATAAAATCACATTCTAAATTTCCAATGTAACCCACAGATAGTTTGTAATTTTTGCTTTTTAAATATGAATAAATCACATTCTCAAGAACAGGTTCGTAATTTATTCTATTATCTGTATTTAAAAAATAATAAATACTTAAATCTGCTAAATAGTATTTCTTTTCTCCTTTTAAAACAGATTTTGATTTTATATCAAATAAATCACAAGGATAAATGATTTTAGCTTTTTCTAAAATATCAAGGTATCTTTTTATAGTTCTTCTATCTACATTTATTTTTGCTTCTTTTTGTAGATAACGGTATATGTTTTTTATAGATATAACTGATCCAAAGTTATTGATTACAAATTTTTCAATTGTTTCAAATAATGCTTGATCATTAATCCTATTACTTGTTTTAATATCTTTATCAAAAATTTGATTAATAACACTCGAAGTGTAAGTTATTTTTTCTTCATAATTATCATAGTACAGTGCTTTAGGAAAACCACCGTTTCTAATATATTCTTCAAATTCTAAATAAATATTTTCATTAACAGATTTGTTTAGAAATCTTTTCATATCGACATATTCATAAAAAGATAGTGTCATCATTTCTATCTCAATATATCTTCCAGTCAATTTAGTAACTAATTCACCACTTAAAAGATATGAGTTTGATCCTGTTATGAAAATAGAGATATTGCCTTCTTCTCGGTATGAGTTAATTAATGGTTCAAATCCTTTAACATTCTGTATTTCATCAATAAATAAATATTTAAAATCAGTATCAACTATTTTTTCATCAATTATTTTTTCTAACTGTTTTGAAATTGTAATATTATTATACATTTTTTTATCTAATTCTATATAAATAATATCTTTTTCTTTTATTCCGCTTTCTAATAGTTCTTGAATTATTGACTTCAAAAAGAAAGATTTTCCACATCTTCTTATGCCTGTTATAACTTTAATCATATCATCATTATAAAATCCACGAATTTTCTTTAAATAATCTTCTCTTTTATATATCTTTTCCATATTACCACCATAATTATATTATTATAAAATAAAAAAAGTCAAGCTTCCCGACCAATTTTAATATATAAATCTATAAAATTGGTTGGGAAAGTACAAAAATTTATTAATGTAAATTTCTTAAAAATTATATAAGATTACTAGCGTTTATTTTTAGATGCGGTGAGCAAAATAGTTAGAAAAAATTTTGTGATAATAATATTGAATATGAATGGATTTTTGTGATATTATAAAAACATGAATAAAAAAATACAAATAAAGGAAAATGAAAACATGAGATTTATAAATAAAGAGAAATTAGAGAAAATAAAATTTAATAATTCAAATTTTTTTGTGGCAATTGATTTTGATAGAACAATAACTGCTAATAATAGTGAAGATTCATGGGATGCTTGTGGAAATATATTAGGTAAAGGATATAAAAACGAATCTAATGAACTTTATAAAAAATATGGACCAATTGAATCTGATTATCTAATAAGTTTTGAACAAAAAAATAAAGCTATGGTAGAATGGTATTACGAAAGTTTAAAACTTTATTATAAATATAATTTAACATTAGATAAATTAGAAGAATCACTAAATAATAGTAATCTAATATTTAGAAGCGGAGCTAAAGAATTTTTACAGGAAATGTATATAAAAAATATACCAGTTATTATTTTATCTGCTGGAATTGGAAATGTAATTGAAGGCTTTTTTAAGAAAAATGATTGTTATTATGACAATATTTATATAATAAGTAACTTTCTTGAGTTTGATGAATTTGGAAATATACTTGAATATAAAGGAAAACTAATTCATACTTTAAATAAAACAATGAAAGGACATTTGAACTTTGAATTTAATAAAAAAATAGAAGGAAAGAAATTTAGATTATTAATAGGAGATTTTATTGAAGATAAAAAAATGTTACCAAGTGAAGAATGGGATAGGAGTATTTTAGTAGGTTTTTTAACTAAAGAAATTAGACAAAATATGAAGGTATATAGAGATAATTTTGATGTAGTTTTAACTGGAAAAGATGCTTCTTTTGAAAGCATTAGTGAAATTGTATTTAAGCCAAGGATAGTGTGAAAACTACAAGATAACTAAAACTAATTCTGATTATATTTTTAAAGTGCAATTTTTATATTTAAAGTGTAAAAATTGCACTTTAAATATAATAGGCAATTATAAAAGAACTAACGGAAAGTTATATTGATAGAAGGATGAATTTCTTGCAAAGAATTAATTGTAAATATTTTGAAGTATAGGTTGAGAAAAATGTTGTTTTGTGATATAAAACATAATAGATGATTGAAAATAAAACTAAATTAAGGGGTAAGGAAATGGATAATAAAAAAGAACAAGAACGAAATGAAGTACATAAAGCAATATGGAGGGTAGCAGATGATTTAAGAGGTGCTGTTGATGGTTGGGACTTTAAACAATATATTTTAGGAATAATGTTTTATAGATATATATCAGAAAATATTACGGATTATATAAATGATGGAGAAAGAAAAGCAGGAGATAAGGATTTCGACTATGCTAAAATATCTGATAAAGAGGCAGAAACTGTTAGAGAAGATTTAGTCAAAGTAAAGGGATTTTTTATTTTACCATCAGAACTATTTTGTAATGTTTGTAAAAATGCAAAAAATCATAAAGAAAACTTAAATGAGATACTAGAAAATGTATTTAGAAATATTGAAAATTCTGCAAAAGGTCAAGAGAGTGAGGATGATTTTTCAGGATTATTTGATGATATTGATGTTAATAGTAATAAACTAGGAGCAACTGTGGGAAAAAGAAATGAAAGACTTACAAAAATATTAGAAGGAATAAATAGTTTAAATTTAGGAAATTATCAAAGTAATTCTATTGATGCATTTGGAGATGCTTATGAGTTTTTAATGACTATGTATGCTTCTAATGCAGGAAAATCTGGAGGAGAATTTTATACTCCACAAGAAGTTAGTGAATTATTAACAAGACTTGCAGTAGTAGGTAAAACATCAGTTAATAAAGTATATGATCCAGCTTGTGGTTCTGGTTCATTATTATTAAAAGCGGCTAAAATTTTAGGAAAAGAGAATGTTAGAAATGGCTTTTATGGTCAAGAGATAAATTTAACAACTTATAACCTTTGTAGAATAAATATGTTTTTACATGATATAGGATATGATAAATTTGATATAGCGTGTGAAGACACATTAACTAATCCACAGCATTGGGATGATGAGCCATTTGAAGTTATTGTTTCAAATCCACCATATTCAATAAAGTGGGCAGGAGATGATGATGCAACTTTAATAAATGATCCAAGATACTCTCCTGCAGGTGTACTTGCACCAAAATCAAAAGCAGATTTTGCATTTATAATGCACAGTTTATCATGGCTTGCAACAAATGGTACGGCATCAATAGTATGCTTTCCTGGAATTTTATATAGAGGTGGTGCAGAGCAAAAGATAAGAAAGTATTTAATAGATAACAACTTTGTAGATTGTTTAATACAATTACCAGATAATTTATTTTTTGGAACAAGCATAGCAACTTGTATAATGGTTTTGAAGAAGAGCAAAAAAGATAATAGTACATTGTTTATAGATGCATCAAAAGAGTGTGTTAAGGTAACAAATAATAACAAATTAACAGATGAAAATATAAATAATATAGTAAGAATATTTGAAAATAGAGAAGATATAGAATATATTGCTAAATTAGTTTCAAATAAGGAAATTGCAGAAAATGATTATAATTTATCTGTTTCAACTTATGTGGAACAAGAAGATACAAGAGAAAAAATTGATATAGTAAAGATAAACAAAGAAATAGATGAAATAGTAGCGAGAGAAAATGTACTTCGTGATGAAATAAATAAGATTATTTCAGAAATCGAGGTGTAGGATGAGTAAATTAAAGGAGTTAATAAATAAATTATGTCCTAATGGAGTTAAATATTATAAACTTGGAGAATTAGGCAAATTTTATGGAGGGTTAACAGGCAAGTCAAAAGAGGACTTTAAGGATGGAAATGCAAAGCTTATTACATATATAAATGTATATAAAAATCCTGCTGTTGACTTAAATGTGATTGATACAGTTAAAATAGGTATTAATGAAAATCAAAGAACATTAGAATATGGAGATATTATATTTACAGGGTCATCTGAAACACCAGATGAATGTGGCATTTCTTCCGTTCTTACGCAAAAAACAGATGAAAAATTATATTTAAATAGTTTTTGCTTTATTTATAGATTTAATGATGTAACAATAATGAATCCGGATTTTGCGAAGCATTTATTCCGTTCAAGTGATTTAAGATACCAAATTGGAAAAACAGCTAGTGGTGTTACAAGATATAATGTTTCAAAAAAACTAATGGAAAAAGTTTGCATTCCTGTACCTCCGTTGGAGATACAAGATGAAATTGTCCATATTTTGGACAATTTCACAGAGCTTACAGCAGAGCTTACAGCAGAGCTTACAGCAGAGCTTACAGCAAGACAAAAACAATTTGATTATTATAGAAACAGCTTTATTGATAATAATAAATCTAAACTATATACCTTAAAAAGCATAATAACTAAAAGCTGTTCAGGGGGAACACCCTTAAAAAATAATAAAGAATATTATGAAAATGGTAATATTCCATGGTTAAGAACTCAAGAAGTAAAATTCAATGAAATATACAAAACAAATAGTTATATTACTGAAAAAGCTGTAAAAGAAACATCTGCCAAATGGATTCCTGAAAACTGTGTTATTGTTGCTATTTCTGGAGCATCAGCAGGAAGATGTGCAATAAATAAATTTAAGACAACAACGAATCAGCATTGTTTGAATATGGAGATAGACAATTCAAAAGCTTTATATAAATATATTTTTTATTGTGTATGTAGTAAATATGAGGAACTTATATCAATGAAACAAGGAGCTAGAGGAGATCTAAATTCAACTAAAATATTAAGTTTAAAAATTCCTGTTCCAACTATTGAAGAACAAGAACGCATAGTAAATATTTTAGATAGATTTGACAAATTATGCAACGACATATCAGAAGGACTTCCTGCTGAAATAGAAGCAAGACAAAAGCAATATGAGTATTATAGAGATAAACTATTAACATTCAAAGAATTAAAAGAAGAAAATTAAGGAGCAAAATATATGAGTAAATATAATGTAGTAATGGAAACAAGTAATTCTACTGTTGTAGCCGAATATGAGGAAATAGCAAGAAAATCAGATAGTTATCAAAGTGAACAAGCACTTGAAAATGAGTTTATAAGAATGCTAGAAGAACAAGGGTATGATTATCTAGAAATACATGACTCTAATGTTTTAATAAATAATCTTCGCAAACAACTAGAAATACTTAATGATTATAAATTTACTGATAATGAATGGAATGTTTTCTTTAATAACAATATTGCAAATAGTAATGATGGAATAGTAGAAAAAACTAGAAAAATTCAAGAAGATTATATTCAAGTTTTAAAAAGAGATGATGGAACAAGTAAGAATATATTTTTAATTGACAAGAAGAATATTCATAATAATAGAATGCAAGTTATAAATCAATATGTTGAAAATGAAGGTAATTACGATAACAGGTATGATGTTACTATTTTAGTTAATGGTTTTCCTTTAGTTCATGTAGAATTAAAAAGGAGAGGTATAGCACTAAAAGAAGCATTTAATCAAATAAATAGGTATCAAAGAGATAGTTTTTGGGCAGGTAGTGGGTTATATGAATATGTTCAAATATTTGTAATTTCTAATGGAACAGAAACAAAATATTATTCTAATACAACTAGAGAAAGTCATATTAATGAACAAAATGGTACAAGAAATAAAATAAAAAAAACAAGTAATAGTTTTGAGTTTACTTCTTTTTGGGCAGATGCTACTAATAAAATTATTCCAGATTTAGTTGATTTTACAAGAACTTTTTTTGCAAAACATACAATATTAAATATACTAACAAAATATTGCGTATTTACATCTGAAGATTTATTATTAGTAATGAGACCATACCAAATAGTTGCAACAGAGAGAATTATAAATAGAATTGAAATTGCAAATAATTATAAAAAAATGGGGACTATTGAAGCAGGAGGTTATATTTGGCATACAACAGGTTCTGGAAAAACATTAACTTCTTTTAAGACTGCACAAATTGCAAGCAAATTAGAATTTATTGATAAAGTATTGTTTGTAGTTGATAGAAAAGATTTAGATTATCAAACGATGAAAGAATATGATAAATTTGAAAAAGGTGCTGCAAATGGAAATAGAAATACAAAGATATTACAAAAACAATTAGAAGATGATAAATCAAGAATTATTGTAACTACTATTCAAAAGTTAAGTGAATTTGTAAAAAGAAATAAAAATCACCCAGCCTTTCAAAAACATTTAGTTTTAATTTTTGATGAATGCCATAGATCACAATTTGGAGATATGCATAAATTGATAGTTCAAAATTTCAAAAATT
>CAZUHD010000079.1:0-8991 GCA_964620415.1 uncultured Clostridium sp. | reverse complement strand
TAAGATTATATAGTTCATTAGAAGAAGGAGATGCTTTAAGGTTAGAAAGAGCAGAGGGAAGAGAGGAAGGTCGAGCAGAAGGAAGAGCGGAAGGAGCAAAGAATAATTTAATAGAAATAACAAAAAAGATGTTAGAAATGAATTTACCAATAGAGCAAATAATTCAAATAACAGGGCTAAAAATAGGTAAAATTAAACAATTACAAAAAAAATAGTGAATGTTTTAAAAGCAGGAAATAATATACTTCCTGCTTTTATTAAATTTATATTAGTAACTGTGAATTGTAACTAAAATCTTTTAAAGTATTAATTTAATATATATTTTTTGTTGACTTATTATGTAAAATATGCTAATATGTGTAGTATCAACTTGCTAACAAGCAAGAGCAAAGGAGGGAATAGAATGAGTGGGATCATCAATCACAATCTGTGTATTCGAAAGTATGACTGTGATCGGTGTCCTTGGTGCTGCCCACAAGGTAAAAAGGATTGTCAAAACTGTACAAATCGGTGTCCGTGCTGTGATGCAGATTGTCATACCTGTACTATAAATTGTGACAATCGAAAAGACAAACCAGTTCAAGATAATGAACCTATACTAGGTAGGATCATAAAGAAATCTGAATGCCAGAATATTCATAAATGTTTAAGAAATATTTATGAAAACTGTCCTTTCCCTTGCCCCAATGATATGCAAGACTGCATGTATTGCAAGAACAGGTGTCCATGCTGCACAGCAGATTGCTCGATTTGTGACTTGCCTTGTGATAACAGAACTTAAATGAACCTCCAAAGAGACTGGAACATACCAGTCTCTTTCCTTAATAATTTCTTAAATCATTGTAAAAGTGTAATAAAAGTAGTATAATACTTATGTTAAAAAAATATTGGAGTATATATGAAAATAAAATATAATATAGAACAAAAAGATATTGGAAAAAGTATAAATGATATATTAAAGAACAATTTTGATATATCTATAAGATTATTAACAAAATTAATAAAACAGGGAAAAATTAAGGTTAATGATAGTGAATGTGACACGAGAAACACAGTTAAATTAGGAGACAGAATTGAAATTGATTTGGATTTTGATGAAGAAAGCCAAAATATTGTACCTACTAAGATGAGTTTAGATATAATTTATGAAGATGAGTGGCTTTTGGTAGTAAATAAACCAGCAGGAGTTCCAATTCATCCATCAATGTTACATTATACAGATTCACTATCAAATGGAGTAAAATACTATTTTAACTTAATTTCATTAAACAAGAAAATTAGGCCTGTAAATAGATTAGATTTAGGTACATCTGGAATTGTGATTTTTGCCAAGAGTGAATATATACAAGAAAGCTTTATTAAACAAATGGAAAAAGGTATTTTTGAAAAAGAATATTTTTGCTTAGTCGAAGGAATTTTAGATGAGAAAAAGGGAACGATTTCGTTACCAATTGCAAGAAAACCAGGTAGCATAATAGAAAGATGTATAGATACAGTAAATGGAAAAAGGGCTATAACTCATTATGAGGTTGTAAAGGAATTTGATACATATAGTTTAGTTAAATGTAAATTAGAAACAGGGAGAACACATCAAATTCGAGTCCATTTTGCAAGTATTGGGCATCCTTTAATAGGTGATACTTTATATGGGAAAGAATCTAAACTAATTTCGAGACAAGCTTTGCATAGTTATAGTATTAAATGTATACATCCAATTACTAAAGAAAATATGACTTTTATAAGCAAATTACCTAAAGATATGACTAAACAAATAGAAATTGAAGAAAATGGAGAACAATATGAATGATTATATAACAGTTATAGGTGGAGGACTGGCTGGATGTGAAGCTGCATACCAAATAGCGAAACAAAAAATTAAAGTAAAATTATATGAAATGAAACCTGTTAAATTTTCACCAGCACACCATAATCATAATTTAGCTGAAATCGTGTGTAGCAATTCTTTTAAATCAAATTTAATAACAAATGCTTGTGGTCTTTTAAAACAAGAACTAAGAGAGCTAGATTCTTTATTAATTAATATTGCTGATGAGACAAAAGTTCCGTCAGGTGGAGCTTTAGCAGTTGATAGAGATACTTTTGCTAAAAGAGTAACAGAAGAATTAGAAAAAAATCCTTTTATTGAAATTATTCATGAGGAGGTTGGAGATAAAATATCATTAAATAGCTTGGAAAAAGAGGGAATAGTAATTATTGCAACAGGTCCTTTAACATCTGAAAAATTATCTAAGCAAATACTTGAGCTTACTGGAGAAAAAGAGTTCTTCTTTTATGATGCAGCAGCTCCAATAATTTCAAAAGAAAGTATAAACTTTGATATTGCTTTTTTCGGAAATAGATATGAGCAAGAAAAACAAAAAAATGAAACAATGGAGGAATGGATTCAAAAAGTTCAAGACAAAAGTTATATAAATTTACCTATGAATAAAGATGAATATGAAAAATTCTATAATGAACTTATAAATGCAGAAGTGGTAACTTTACATGATTTTGAGAAAAGAGAAATTTTTGAAGGATGTATGCCTATAGAGATAATGGCTAAAAGAGGAATTGACACTTTACGTTTTGGACCACTAAAACCTGTTGGTTTTGATGACCCAAGATATGGGAAAAGACCATATGCAGTTGTTCAATTAAGACAAGATAATTTAGGTGGAAATATTTATAATATGGTTGGCTTTCAAACTAATTTAAAATATGGTGAACAAAAAAGAGTTTTCTCTAGTATACCTGGATTAGAAAATGCAGAATTTATAAAATATGGTGTAATGCATAAAAATACCTATATTAATTCAAGTAAATTATTAGATAATACCTATAATTTGAAAAAAGCAAATAATATATACTTTGCAGGACAAATTACAGGGGTAGAAGGATATGTAGAATCAATATCTTCTGGTATGGTAGCAGGTTTAAATGCAGCTTTTAATTATAATAATTTACATGGAGGAAAAAATTTGAACAAAAAAGAATTTTCTAAATATACTATGATAGGAGCTCTTGCAAATTATATTTCAACTCCAAATGATAAGTTTCAACCTATGAATGCAAATTTTGGAATATTACCAGAACTTGAAGAAAATAAAATAAGGGATAAAAAGCTAAAATACCAAAGATTAGCCGAAAGAGCGCTTGAGCATTTGACTTAAAACTTTAATTGTGGTAATATATAAAGCAGTGCTTTTAGGAGGATATAAAGATGAATTTTTTGATTGATTTTGATCATACTTTGTATAAGACAGAACTTTTAATAAAAGATATTCTTTCTGCTCTTGCTAAATTTATTGAAAAATCATCTAGTCAAAATTATGATGAAGTTCTACAAAAACTTAAAGATAAATTCTCAAGAGGAGAAGATAAAATTTATGATACATATGAATTAATAGAATATTTTGGGGCTTCTGATAGATATAATTATGATAAAAAAGAAGCAGTTAATATTGTAAATGAAGTTATATTTAATGGAAGTAAATATTTATTTGAAGATACAATTCCATTTTTAAAATATTTAAAAGAAAATAAACATAAAATATATATATTAACATATAGTGAAAGTGGTTTAGGCTATCAAGCCATAAAGCTTGCAGGTTCAGAAATACTTGGATATGTTGATGGTATATTTATAGTATCTACAATGAAAGGTGAGATACCTTTTGATTTTTCAAATTGTGTATTTGTTGATGATAAGCCAAAAGATTTGAAATCAATTTATTCTAAACATCCATTAAAGGTATTTAGGGTAAGACGTCCTAATGAAAAGTATTCTAATGAAGAATTAGATTTACCAATAGAAGAAGTTACAAAGTTAACAGAAATTAATAAAAAAATAGAAAATATTTAAAAATAATCATATAATGGAGGAATGATTTATGAAAAGAAAAAAAGTAGTTCTTTTAGGTGGAGGTACAGGAGCTTCTACTGTTCTTAGAGGGTTAAAATATTTCCCTGTTGATATAACGGCGGTTATTACTGTTTCAGATAATGGTAGAAGTACAGGAAAACTTCGTAAAGAGTTTTCTACACCGGCTGTCGGAGATATAAGACATGTTTTAAGCAGTTTATCTACATTACCAGATGAAATACGTGATATTATGGAATATAGAATGAACACATATAGTGATTTAAATGGTCATGCAATGGGTAACTTAATTTTAACGACTCTTTATAAAAAAACAGGAAGTTTAAAAACAAGTATAGAATATTTGAGTAAATTATTAAGAGTTGAACATACTGTTCTTCCACTTTCAGAAGATGATTTAACTTTAATGGGAGAAACTGTAGATGGAGAGATAATTGAAGGTGAAGAGGAAATTACATCTGCTAAAAAGGTTTATAAGAGAATTTTTTATAAAGAAGAACCTACTGTTTTTCCAGAAGTATTTGATGCTATAAAAAAAGCAGATTTAATTATACTTAGTATGGGAAGTCTTTATACAAGCATAATGCCACATTTAACATGTAAAGATGTAGCAAAAGCTATTAATAGTTCTAAAGCAAAAGTTATGTATATATGTAATGCTATGACTCAACCAGGAGAAACCGATGGATTTGGAGTTAGTGACCATGTAAACATACTAGAAGAATATCTTGGTAAAGGTACTATTGATAGTGTAATTGTAAGTAATACTGTTTTACCAAAGAAAATTCTAGAAAAATATGCTACTCAAGAGCAAAAAGATTTAGTAGAAATTGATTATGAAAATATTAAAAAAGGTGGATATGAACTTTTAGAGGATGATTTATTAACAACAGAAGATGGTAAAATAAAACATGATAGTTTAAAGCTAAGTTCTATAATTTTTTCTTATTTAATGAGAAAATAAAAAAGGTTAGTATATCCAAGGCTACTTAAAAAGTAACTTAGGATATACTATCTATTTTTTATACATTAAATTTTCGTTTCTGTAATTTTAGTATATGAAATTCTAATTCCTCTTCGAAAATATTTCTTTAGTAAAAATATCAAAAAGACTTGCGAAAAAATGTTTTGCATGATATAATAGGGTGCATTGAACAACAAATATATAATAAAATGGAGTAAAAAATATGGTAATTGATGTAATAGATTTAGATTTTGACTCACTTGATTTTAACAGAGACTATGAAAAAGGAAGATATAGTAGAGGAAGAGACTTATATAATAGAGAAAAAGCAATAATTAAAAATGTAGACAAAATAAATGAAGATAGTTATGTAATAGATGCAAAAGTTCAGGGGAACTATGGCTTATATTCTGTAAAACTAAAAATACAAGGAGATAAAATAAAAGATAGTAGCTGTACGTGTGAGGATTATAATAATGGGTATCTGTGTAAACATATAATAGCAGCAGCCATGGAAGTAATAGGACCACATTCTGCTAGCACTAAAGAAGGGCAAAAGAGAATTGAAAAGAAACGAGATCAGGAAATCAAGAAAACATTTGAAGCAATTCGAAAAAAACAGCAGTTAATGTTAGAAGAACAACTATATAAGAGAAAATATCATAGTGGATTAAAAGCATTAGAAGATTATAAATCAAATGTAGGAATAGGAAATGAAGATATACGTAATATTAAAAATTTATATGAAAAAACTCTTGAAGCTAAAAGAAAAGCAAGTGTAAATCTTGATAGAAAGTTAAAATTAGAATATTCTATTGAAATTGAAGATCCAGAAACAATAAAAGTAGCTTTTAAAATAGGGCAGACAAGGATGTATGTTTTAAACAATTTATCTGATTTTTATGAAGCTTACAGGAATGGTACAGAATTATTTTACGGAAAACAACTTACATTTATACCTAAAAGAGAAAACTTTACAGAAGAATCTAAAGAATGGTTTGATTTTATCATTAAATATGCAGAAATGATTGAATATGGCATTAGAAATAACGAATATGGTGTGCAAAGTTCATTTGATAAATATCTTTACATTTCATCTAACCAAATTGATGATTTTTTTGCTTTAAATAAGAATAAAGATATATTAGTAAAAATATATGGTGAATTATCTAATTATGAAATTACAAATGAAAAGTTAGATATAGGATGTTCATTTGGTAAAGAAACTGTTGAAATCTCAAACTATGATAATTATTGGCGTAATGGGGGAGTAGTAAAAGAAAAAAGTGAGGAATATGTTTTAAAACTAAATATCACAAATTATAAGCTCGCATATGGATATGATAAAATATATGTTTTTTATCAAGGTAAAATTTATATATTAAACAAAAATGCTGAAAATTCAAATTTGTTCAGATTATTTAAAGATGAAGAGAAAATTTTAGTTCCAGAAGATAAAATAGATGAATTTAAGCAGACTATATTCCCAAGGCTTAATATAAAAGTAGAAAACGAAAAACAAGTTACAAACCAAGCATTTGTAGTTGATAAATTAGCTTCTAAAATTTTACTAGATGTCGATGAAGAAGGAAACATTATGCTAGAACTAAAATTTTGCTATAATGACCATGAATTTAATGTTTTAGAAAAAGGATATGAAGAATATGTAAAAGAACAAAATATAGTAAGAGATATTCCAAAAGAAACAGAAGTAATAAAAAGACTATTTATGGATGGGTTTGAACCTGTTTTAGGGGAAAAAGAACTTATCATGAAAAACATAGATGATATGTATGAATTTCTATCATATAAAATTGAAGGATATATGAATGACTTTGAAGTTTTAGTAACTGATAAGTTTAAGAACAAACAAATAAAAAGACCAAAAATTTCAAGCCTAGGAATAAAAATAGATAATGGTTTGTTAGAATTAGATATTTCAAAAATAAATATAGATATAAATGAAATAAAAAATATTTTGAAAGACTATAACCTAAAGAAAAAATACTATAAATTACAAAGTGGTGATTTATTAGATTTAACGGGAAGTGATGACTTAGATTTATTAGACGAGATGACAACAACATTAGATATAGATTATAATAAAGTTAATGATGGAGTTATTGATCTTCCAATAAACAGAAGCTTCTATTTAGAAAAATTAGTAGATTCCAAAAAAGAAATTACAGTAGATAGAAATGAAAAATTTTTAGATTTGATAAATAATATTGGAAATACAGAAAAAGATAATATTAAGTTAAATAAAGAATTTGAAGACAAACTAAGAGATTATCAAAAAACAGGGTATAAATGGCTTAAAAACTTAGCTTCATATAAATTTGGAGGAATTTTAGCTGATGACATGGGACTTGGAAAAACACTACAAATTATAGCAATACTTAGAGATGAATTAGAAGCAAAAAATGAGATACCATCAATAGTAGTTTGCCCAAGTACATTAGTTCTTAACTGGAAAGCGGAAATTGAAAAATGGTGTCAGTCAATGAAAGTGTTAATAATCAAAGGAACAGCAGAGGAAAGAAATCAAGAGTTAAGTGATTATAAAAATTATGACTTAGTAATTACATCATATGATTTACTAAAAAGAGATGTTTTAAATTATGAAGATAAAAGCTTTAAATATATAATTGCAGATGAGGCACAATATATAAAAAATTCTTTAACTCAAAATGCAACAGCTTTAAAAAGTTTAAAAGGAGAAATAAAATTTGCATTAACAGGAACACCTATAGAAAACTCAGTAAGTGAATTATGGTCAATATTTGATTTTATAATGCCAGGATATTTGTATAATTATCACAAATTTAGAAATAAGTTTGAAGAGCCTATACTAAAATATGAAGATAAAGAGGCATTAACTAGATTAAAAAAATTAATTAGTCCATTTATTTTAAGAAGAGTAAAAAAAGATGTTCTAACAGAACTTCCAGATAAAAATATAACAGTAATGAAAAATGAAATGGAAAAAGAACAAGAAAAAATATATTTAGCTTATTTAGCTAAGACACAGAAAGAAGTTGCAACAGAGTTAAGTGATAGTACTTTTGAAAAAAGTAAATTTAAAATACTTGCACTTCTTACAAGGCTTAGACAAATTTGCTGTCATCCAAGTTTATTTATAGAAAATTATCATGGCGGAAGCGGAAAATTAAAACAGTGCATAGATTTAACAAAAGATGCAATAGATGCAGGGCATAAGGTATTGATATTTTCTAGTTATACATCTATGTTTCCAATAATCGAAGAAGAATTAGAAAAACAAGATATTAAATATTTTAAACTAATTGGTAGTACACCTGTAGGGCAAAGAATTGAAATGGTTGATGAATTTAACAATGATGAATCAGTAAAAGTATTTTTAATATCTTTAAAAGCAGGAGGAACAGGACTTAATTTGACATCAGCAGATGTTGTAATTCACTTTGATCCATGGTGGAATGTATCTAGTGAAAATCAAGCGACAGATAGAGCCTATAGAATAGGGCAAAAAAATAGTGTTCAGGTATATAAACTTATTACAAGTAATTCAATTGAAGAAAAGATTAATAAGATGCAAGAAAGAAAAGAAAAACTTTCTAAAGATATACTTTCAACAGAAGAAACATTTATTAATAAATTATCTAAGGAAGACATTTTAGATTTATTTAAATAGTTTTACAAATGGAAAGATGATTTTTCATAAATTGACTTTTTGTCATGAATTTGCTACAATAACATTTGTTAAAAATATGAGAAAAAATGAGGAGGTCAGTTATGCTATCCGCAAATGGAGTTACAATTAGATTTGGAAAAAGAGTACTATTTGAAGATGTAAATATAAAATTTAGTAAAGGAAACTGCTATGGAATAATAGGAGCAAATGGAGCAGGAAAAACTACATTTTTAAAGGTATTGTCAGGAGAAATAGAGCCATCTAAGGGTGATGTAACTTTAGATAAAGGAGAAAGATTATCTATTTTAAAACAAGATCACTTTGCCTATGAGGATTATACAGTAATAAATACTGTAATAATGGGAAACAAAGAATTATATGATATTATGCAAGAAAAAGAAGAGATATATTCAAAACCTGATTTTTCAGAAGACGATGGAATGGATGCAGCAAAATTAGAAGAAAGGTTTGCAG
>CAZUHD010000078.1:0-9043 GCA_964620415.1 uncultured Clostridium sp. | reverse complement strand
TAACTGCTACACATGAGTTTGTTGTTCCTAAGTCAATTCCTATAATTTTTCCCATTTTAAAATTCCTCCCTTAATTTTTATACTCCACTTAAATATTATCTTTAGCAATAAAAAATTTTATACCATTAAAATTTTATTTTTTATTGATTTACAACTACCATAGAATGGCGTATTACTTTAGTACCTATTTTATATCCTTTCCTATATTCTTGTACTATTTCTTGACTCTGTTTAGTTTCATCTTGTACACTACTTATAGCTTCATGCACACTTGGATCAAATGTTTCACCAACAGCTGGTATTTCTTGTACTCCCACATTTTCTAAAAATTCTTTAAACTGTTTTTGTACAAGTTCAACACCTTGTTTATAGTTTTCATCTTTGCACTCTGCTTTCATTGCATTTTCAAGATTATCCATTATAGGTAACATTTTTAAAACTATATCTCCTAAAATGGAGTTATATAATAAGTCTCTTTCTTTTTTACTTCTTTTCTTAAAGTTTTCAAATTCTGCTAATACTCTCATATATCTATCGTTAAGCTCATCATAATCTGCAATTTGTTTTTCTTGCTCTTTATTATTTGTTTCTGTATCTTGCTTTTCTTCTTCCTGCTTTTCTTCCTCTTTTTGTTCTTCTTGCTTTTTTTGTTCTTCTCCCATTTACATATATTTCCCTTCTTCAACCAAATGTAAATTTTAGCACTCTAAGATAACATTTGCTAATTTCTTATATATAATACTTCTTTTTTTGGTACTTGTCAACCCCTTTTGTTAATTTTTTTTCTTTAATTTTAAGTCGTAAATTAAAATTAAATTCAAGATATAAAATTATAAAGTCTTACACTACTTTTACTATACTAATTCTTAATTGACTTGTCTTTGATCTTTTGTTATTTTAATTAATTTATTTTCTACAGACTACTACTTAATCGGTAGTTTGTAGAAAACAAAATCCACGATATTCTCATGGATTTTTATTACTCTTCCTTATTAAGTTTTTTACTAATATATTTCATTATAGAAATAACCTTAGAATAGTTCATTCTTTTAGGTCCAATTATTCCAATTGTACCTAAATCTTTGTTCCCAACTTTATGTTTAAATGTGATTACACTAAAATCTTTTAATTCGTCTTTTTCATCTTCTCCACCAATATAAACATTTATATCTTCTGCAAGACCAGAATTAAGTATATCTGTTATAAGTTCTTTTTCATCTAAAATATTTACAAAATTTTTAGCCACTTGTAAACTATTAAATTCTGGTAAGTCAAGTTCTTTTCCAGCCCCTTCTAAATGGACAGTTTCATCATTTTCAAATAGCAATTTCTTTATTTGTTCAACAATAGGTTTAACAACCTTTATCATATCAGACATTTCTTCATAAAGGTACTCTTCTAATGGACGATTTATCGTTTCTATTGGTTGATTTTTTAGTTTATTATTAAATATATAATTTACAGTCTCAACTTGACTTTGAGTAATATCTTCTTCAAATTTAATGATAGTTTCTTTTACCATACCAATATCAGTCATTATAATTGCAAGCATCATCCTTGAGCCAAGTAAAACGAATTTTATTTCTTCTATAATTTGTTCACTAGTTTTAGGACCAATTGCAACTGTTGCATAATGAGTTATTTCTGAGATGGTATTGGCTGTAATTCTAGTTAAATCTTGAATTTCATTAACTTTTGTTTCTAGCTTCTCACTTATATATTTAATTTCATCTAAACTAATATTATCATCTTTTAAAAGCTCATCTACATAGTATCTATATCCTTTTGCAGACGGAACTCTACCACTAGATGTGTGTACCTTATCAAGTAATCCACTTTTTTCTAAATCTGCCATTTCATTTCTAATTGTTGCGCTACTACAATTTAAATTATATTTATTAATTAATGCATTAGAGCTTACAGGTTCTGCAGTGTTAATATATTCTTCTACAATAGCCTGTAATACTTTCTTTTTTCTATCATCTAGCATTTAAAGAATCTCCTCTTTAATTTAATTCATTTATTTCAATATTTTTAATTACAATATCTGAAAAATCATCTTCATCTTCTTCAAATAATAGTTTATTTACATTCTTAGTATTATCTACTTTTAAATCTAAAGTAGATAAGTCTACTAAGATCTTAGAAGAAAGTTCCATTCCAACTGGTAATGTCATATTAGTATTGTCAAAGAAAATGATATTTGTAAAAGCTACAAAGTTTGTTCCTTTTGGTAATTTTATTTTGTATAAGTAAATTTTTGATTTAGTTTTATCAGTTTTTAAATATTCTTGTAATTCCTTTTCTGCATCAAGAGAAACAACTTCTATATTATTTAAATTCAATTTTTCAGAAGACACTTTATATACATACATATCTTCTTCTAAGGTATTTTTTTGTATAGCACTTTTTATGTCTTCTAGAATCATCGTTAATTTTTTCTTTAATTCTACACCTTTAATACCTTTCTGGATTTCAAGAATTTCAAATTTATCTCTTGGTTGCTCTCTGTGTACTTTATTACCTAAAGTTCTTTCTTTATTATTTGTTTGCTTAATTCTACCAAATATATTAAATGAGTCGTCATCTTCCTCCTCAGAATGTTCACTCTTTTCTCTGGATAATTTTATTTTTTTAAGTTCTTCTGAAATCTCCTCAGGTTCTACCGTTTTTTGATTTATTTTATTAAGTAAAGGTAATAGTGTTGTATTTGCAATAAAACAACTATCTAATTCTGCATCTGTTAATTTGCTTCTTTGTAGCTTATCAGTATCTATTCCAAATTGTTCAAAATCATTTTCATAGTCAAAAACTTTTTCTATTTTCTTTACGTTAAGTTCTTCTTCTTCGCCTTCATCTAAAGTTGCAACAGCATCTTTATTTGAATATTTCCAAAATTCAAATATACTTTTCTTATGTTTGTTAATTTCTTCGATATAATTAGTTGCATTTTCAATTTTCTTCTTTAAGTTTTTATTTTTTAGTTTTAAAGCATTTATATCCATTACAATATTTTTTACTTCTTCTTCTTTTTCTTCTACTTCTTTAAAACTTTGTTCTAATTCATAAAGAGTATAATTTCTATCTTCCATTTTAAAGCTTGGTTTTTTATGTTTTACTTTTTCTTCTTTTTGATCTTCTTTAACTTTACGTTCTTTTTTCTCTTGAGTTAATTTAGTATTTTTACCAAATTTAAAATAATATTTTACTTTTCCAAAAAATGTCTTTTTACACTCTAAATAAATTGTAATTTGCTTTTCTTTAGCAAAATACTCTTTTTCCAATAAATTAGATTCTTTTTGTAATTTTTTTAATTTTGCAGATAAATCTTCAATATTGGATTCAGCCTTATTTTTTAAACTAACAGATTTTAAATATTGTTCTACTATAAATTCTGGTAAAATCTCATACTTAATTTCAGTATTATCCAAATAAAACTCTAAGCTTCCTTCTTTATCTACACTTACATTAAAATTATAATATGGTATTTCTGTTTGTAAAATAAATAATGCCTTTACTAGCTTATAAAACTTTTCTGCATCTTTTGTATTATCTAAGCTTACTTTATATACTGTTTTTGTATTGTCATATATGTTTGCTTCTCCAACAATTTCTAGACTTGGATCTTCTGTCTTACTATAAACCTCATAAATAGAAGGGTATTCCTTTGTGAAAACCCATAAATAGTTTTCTAAGTCTTTTATTTCTGTTCTTCCTAAAATTTCGCCTTCATATTCAACACAACTTACAGGCACAAATACTCTCTCATTTTTATTGTTTTCTATTTTCTTTTTTAATAAATAGAAAAATGCTGCATAGTTTGAATCCTCTGTTGGTACAATCATAAAATATCTATTTGACACTTCTGAATAATATATTTGCCACAAATAGTTTCCTGTAAACTTAATTTTAAAAGGAATTTTTTTACTTAAATCTTTTTGTTCTTCTTCAATTGCTTTTAATTGTGGTATACTTACTTCTTTTAACATACTTAAAAATGTAGTATAATTTAGTATATTTTCTTCTGATTTACTATCTAAGTAGCAAATAAGTGGCATTGCTTTCTCATATTTATCTTTTATTGAATCCACTCTGTTTGTTGGTGAAAGCAAAATTTCTATATCACTTATTTTGATATATCTATATTGCTTATATTTCTTTTCATCATATCCTTTTATAGCTCTAAAACTTATATCTTGATATTCAGTTAGTGTTTCTGGTAAATCATCTAGTTTTAATCCAATATAATCCAATTTTTCTTGTATTTTAGAATCAATTTCTATTTTCTTTTTTTTAGGCAATTTTCATACTTCCTCTCTATGGTATTTATTTTCCCATTCTATTTTTTATATATTCAATTTCTTCTTCTGTGTTTAATCTCATAAATAAAGGTTCACCATTTTTTATTACTTTAGTATCTTGGATTTTATCATATTGTTCTAAACTATCCCATGTTTTTAAATCTTTTTCTTTTATTCCTAGTTGTCTAAATATATTTTCAGAAGTAGACTCCATAAATGGCGAAATTAAAATTGCTATTCTCCTTATATTTTCTATTAGATGATATATAGTAGATTCTAATTTTTCCTTTTCCTCTTCTTTAGCTAAGACCCAAGGTTTAGTCTCGTCTATATATTTATTAGTTTTTGAAACTAATTGCCATATTTCACTAAGACTATTTGCTATTTCAAAATCTTCAAAATTTTGGGCAAATTTGTTTGTTACATTTTTTGCAAATTCTTCTATTTCTCTATCTACTTCGTTTTGTACTCCATTATATTTTGGAACTTGTCCTTCAAAATATTTATTACACATTGCAACAGTTCTATTTAATAAATTACCTAAATCATTACATAAATCTGTATTATATCTTTCTACAAATCCTTCTGGTGTAAATACTTCATCTGTTGATGAAGGCATATCTCTAAGTAATATATATTTTGTTGCATCTAATCCATATCTGTCTATTAAAAGTTCTGGATACACTACATTCCCTATAGATTTTGACATTTTACCATTTTTCATCATTATCCAGTTATGCACAAATATTTGCTTAGGTAATGGTAAATCTAATGCCATTAAAAATATAGGCCAATATATCAAATGGAATCTTGCAATATCTTTTCCAACTATATGAAGATCTGCGGGCCAATATTTTTTAAATAATGTATCATCATCTGACATATAACCTAATGCTGTTATATAATTTGTTAAAGCATCAAGCCATACATATATTACATGTTTAGGATCTTTTAATACTTTTATTCCCCAATCAAATGTAGTACGACTTACACATAAATCCTCAAGTCCTGGTTTTATAAAATTATTTATCATTTCTGTTTTTCTATAATCTGGTTTTATAAAATCAGGGTGTTCTTCATAATATCTTAAAAGTCTAGGTGCATATTTTTTCATATTGAAGAAATAACTTTCTTCCTTCATTAATTTAACTTCACGACCGCAATCTGGACATTTTCCATCTACTAATTGTGTTTTGGTAAAGTAACTTTCACATGGAATGCAATACCATCCTTCATATTCACCTTTATAGATGTCTCCTTTGTCCATTAATTTATCAAATATTTTTTGAACAATTTTTTCATGTCTTTCCTCTGTCGTTCTAATAAAATCATCATAGTCTATTTTCATCTTTGCCCATAATTCTTTTGAAAGTTTTGCCATTTCATCTACATATTCTTGTGGCTTCTTTCCTTGTTCTTTTGCCTTAGTTTCTATTTTTAATCCATGCTCATCTGCACCTGTTAATAAATAAGTATCGTAGCCTCTTAATTTTTTATATTTTTTTATTGAATCTGCTAATACTTCTGTGTATGCTGTGCCTATATGATACTTTCCACTTGGATAATATATTGGTGTTGTTAAATAATATTTTTTTTGCATTTTTTATCTCCTTATTTTTTATGTTTTACATTATAATATAATTTTTCTCAAATATCAACACTATAAAATTTATAATTTTTAATCTTTTTTTATTACTTTAAATGTAATTACACTCATATCATCTTTTACTTTTCCTACTTTATTATCTATTGCCTCATTTAATATAATATCTGATATTTTTTGAGGATTTGTAACTTCTATATCTTCTAATAAATATTTAACCCATAATTCTTTATTTTTATACTCTACATTTGAATCTAATATTCCATCACTTATCATTACTACTATATCATTGTTTTCACAATCTTTGTCAAATACATCAGTATATGTATCTTTTACAACTCCTGTTGGTAAAGTAAGTGATTTTATTATCTGTATCTTTTTATTATTTTTTATATATGTTGGACATGCTCCATTTTTTATAAATTCCATGTTTCCTTTGTACAAGTCTATTATTGCAACATCAAGAGTTGCAAATACTTCTTCTGAAACACTTAATAAATTTGAATTTATTAAATCAATTGATGTATCTCTTTCAAATCCAGAATTTAATAGTCTTTTTAACATTGAAACTACAATTTGACTGCTTTGTCTTGCTTCAGGTCCAGATCCCATTCCATCACTTATTGCAATTAAATATTTTCCATCCTTTAGTTTTGTTGTTATTATACTATCTCCTGAAACTGGCATGTCATCTTTTATTGCTATGCTATGTCCAATATCTAGGATATATTTATCTTCTGACGTAATTTCATATTTAAATAAATTTTCTTCTTTTACTTCTTTTTTATTTTCAATTTTTACTCTTTCTTCTAAAACTTTATTTAGTATATTTAAAACTATTTCGTCAATATTTTCTTTTTCATTTTTTTGTATGTATAACTCTATTTTAAATCTATCATTATCTTTTTTGTTAAGCCAAATTTCTTCTACAAATATTTCTTTTTGTTTTAATAATAAGGTTATCTCTTCTTTTTTATCGGCATTTAAATCTTCACTTTCAATTTCCTCATTCATATTTTCTGCAATATCTGATATTGCTTTTGATACTCCGTTTAGCTGTGCTTCAAAATTTTTCTTTTCCTCATCTAAACGAATACTCCAAATAAAGTTCATTTTACTTATTCTAAATGCAGAATTAATTGCTTCTGTCATTTTTTCTATATCTCTATGTATTCTTTCATTATTTTTATCAAATCCTATTATATAGTGATTATTTTGTGCAAATATTTTTATCAAATCATTTTCTTTTAAGAAAGACTTATCCATTAATTCTGAAAATATATCATCTACTATCTTATCTTCAACATTAGATATAGTATCATATAATATATTTTGTCCCATATATTCAATATTATTTAATAATTCTGCAATAAATTTTTGTTTATTTTTTTCTCTAATATCCTCCTCATCTATTACTGTCGCAGCGGC
Source organism: uncultured Clostridium sp. (assembly GCA_964620415.1). Classification (GTDB taxonomy): domain Bacteria; phylum Bacillota; class Clostridia; order TANB77; family CAG-508; genus CAG-269. Next base: position 1,711 of record CAZUHD010000078.1, on the reverse strand, counting down.
ATTTTTATAGCTATCTGCCATATCTTTTACAGCTTTTGATACATTATTTAATTTTGTTACTGTTTCTTTGCTTCTATTTAAACCTCTATTTGTTCCTCCTGGTAAGAATTTATCTTTTCCTAATAAATTTTCTATCTCTAAATTTATGTTTTTAGGAACAACTATAAGTGCAATACCTGCTATTAATATTTCTTTAAATAAAATTAAATGTACTGATAATCCATTTGCTACATAAGAAAGAATTATATTTCCTAGTACGAATCCACATACTACTCCAATTTTTCCAAATCTGTTTAGTACTCCTGCTATCATTCCACATATTGCGTATGCTGCAACTGTAACAGGTTCTGCTCCTGCGATTATTCCTAGTGATACTCCTATTGTTGTCCCTGCTGTTGCTCCAACTAAGATTCCATGTTTCCATCCTAGCACTAATACTATAAATATTGATAATACATTTCTTACTGAAAATCCAAATATTGTAAAATTACCAAGTGAGCATAATGCTATTGTTAAAAGCAAACTTGTTCCTAATACTTCTTCTATAGAAAATGCCATTTTTTCATTATAATTTGTTATTATAGTAAGTGAATTAGCAAATATTTTATAAAATATTGTTATAACAATTGACATAGAAATTGCAGTTAGTAAATCATATAATAGAAATTGTTTTATAAATACACTTATTACATTTACAATTAAACTTGATATAAATATTCTTTTTGCAAGCATTACTTTTTCATTTCTACCTGAATCGTTATATTTTGGTTCTTTTATAAAAAAGCTCACAAAAAATATCAATAAAGTAACTATAAAACTTATAATGCTAGGCATACCACTCCCTATAATATTTCCTATTAAAGCTACTATAAGCATTGCAATTATTGGTATTTCGTTACTTATAGCTGCAACAATTATTGCTAAACTAAATGGTGAAACATTATAGCCCATATTTACTATTGATACCATAAAAGTTATTATATATAAAATTATATATTTTTTTGAAATTACATTTGACAATATATTTTTTCTATTGCCTGAAACTTCTTTTGTTTTTTCTGTTTCATTTAGATTTTGAAACATTATATCACCTCTTCTTTTTTTAATAACATTTTACTACTTGTCCTTTGCTTTTTTTGTCTTTTTTAGTATGCTAGTTAAAAAAAGTTTTCTACATATATTGCCTTTTTTATACTACCTTCCTTCTTTTCTTTAGTTTGTTATTTGTTATTTTATTATACATTGTCGAAAAATACAATATTTTTTGAAAAATTTTTTAATAAGATTTGCATCAAAAAAATAAAAGTATGAAATTACAATATTTCATACTACTATTTTTATTATACATTAAAATATTTTCCATTATATTTGTCTATAAATTGTTTTACACTTCCATTTACTAATCTACTAAATGAAATTCCAGTTTCATCTTTGACTTTTTTTAGTTCATCATAAAATTCTTTTCTAAATAATATTGATCTATATATAGAATCTGTTTTGTAGGGTTTTTTATAATATTTTATATTAGCTCTATCTTGTAATGCCGTTTCTATACATATATTTATCATTTTACTAACTGAGGCATCAAATACATTATCACATATATATTGTAATTTTGAATATAGATCTTCATCCATGTGTAAACTTCTGGTTTCAGTTTTATCTCTTTTGTATAGTCTTTGAATTGGTTCCATATTGTACCTCCTATTAT